>JBJXFP010000194.1:0-4025 GCA_046155615.1 Flavobacteriales bacterium
GCACCAATCAGACATTTTTCCGTTCAGCAGGCATGTTTGAAATAAATGCTTCGCAAAACGGAAACGAAGTTTTTCTGCAAGATGACAAAGACATCACAGTCAACTTCGCTGATACAGATACTGCAAGCGTTTTCAATTTTTACGAATATGATGACGGAAGCGGAACATGGGTTGACAATGGTGCAGCAGCTCCGGCTGTGCAAGACGCACTAATGCCTCAACCTAAGACTTTGTCTCTCGCATTCAATAAGTACATCTCTACTCCAGCAGGAAGAAAGCGACAGGCTCTGTTGGACACTGTTACCTATCACAACAGGTTCTATGATCTTAGGTATAGCAACTGCAATCTGGAGTCAACAATGACGTATAAAAAAAGCTGGCATAGTGAAAGTACAAATAGCCTGGCCAGGGATCATAGAATCAAAGTGCGAAGAGTGAAACGGACACGCGGTCATCATGTGGTTTTTGACCTTGAGTGCAACACCGGATTAAATGACGAATTGAAGCGGCTGGGCGCCAATCATTGGATGGTGCTGGATGAGAGCAAAAGCAAGACCTTCAGAAAGAAATTCTCGTGGAAAAAGGAATACACTGACGTGCGCGTAGTGCAGGAAGGTGAAGGCTTTGTGATAACGTTGAAAAACAAAAATGATAAACAGCTGATACAGATAAATGCGAAACCTGTGACGTTGGTAAAGGACAAAATGCGAAAACAGTACAAAGACCAACAGGTGAATTACAAAGCCTACAAAAAAAGACTGGATCAAAAACAAAGGCGCTATGACAAAGTGCTTGCAAAAAAGAAAAAGCGCGAAGACCGATGGTTGAAAAGAGTGAATGGAAAATCAAAAACTGAAGTTGAGATTTGGGAAGAAGTGCGACCACTTATGACAGCGGATGAAAAGGAAATGAGTTTTGAACAATGGACGAACTACTGCGACTCACTTGAAGCGGCTTTTAAGTGCGAGTTCAATGCGTTCGAAGCTTCGCAATATGCATTTACCCGCGGCCTTGCACTAAGCGGATTTGGCATTTACAACTGCGATCAGATAGAAAGACTTGAGGAACCTGTCACCATCTATGCCTCATTCCAAAATGAATCAGGAAAGAAATTCAACTCGAAAATGACCTACGTAGTGGATCCAAATCTGAATGGCGTATTGTGCTATGGAGATATGTACAAAGGTTTGTCTTCCAAAAAATTTGCAGTCAGCGCTGCCAACAACTTTTACCTGATTACAGTAGATGAAACAGGTGCATTGGCATTGGCATCTTCAGAACAACTGACTGAGAAATCGTTTCTCAGTCACCGCACTTACACTTTCGAAATGGAAGAGTTGGAAAATGTGTCGATGGCTGAGCTGAAAACCAGAATGGGGTGGTAGTTTGATGATTCATTTTGCCAACCTGCACCTGCTCAATACTCTTTGGCAAATGAACATGTACAAAGCATAGCTACACATTATGTTTGGCCGCCTGCCCCGCTGATGTCATTCCGGTCGTACCTCAAATCCCCCGTCTTTCGCAAAACCATGTTGCGCATAGTGCTGCTTTATGTGGCTGTAGTTGCTTTAGTATGGTTTTTTCTGCACTGTTACACCGAGCACGGCAGCTACATCAGCGTGCCTGACCTGAAGGGCAAGCCCCTGAGCGAAGCCATGACATCGCTTGATGATCGCGACCTTACCTACTTAGTAATAGACAGTATATATGATAAAAAGGCCACACCCGGCACTGTGCTGGAGCAAAGCCCCTCGCCCGAAAGTCAGGTGAAGCAAGGCCGACAGGTTTTCCTTACCATATACAGCTACAATGCACCCATGGAAAAACTGGGAATACGCGAGGGCGACTTTGCCACCGTAGCTTTTGTGAAGTTGAAAAACAAAGGCATAGAATTCGACACACTTTATGTAGCCAACAACACCTTTCCCGGCAGCATCATCAGTGTCAGCTACAAAGGCCGCAAAATTGGGCCGGATCATTTGGTGGCCAAGGGCGACAAAGTGATACTCAGCATTGGCCGCGCAGTCACTTCCAAAATAATTGTTCCTGACTTCACAGGGCTTACATGCCCTGAGGCTGAAGCCATCATGGATACATTGAATTTGTTTTGCAACTGCCTTTTCGATGGAATAAATCAACCCACTACACAAGATTCTTCAACTTTTCGCGTTTGTGCACAAGATCCGGTACACGACCCTGTGATGGGAACTAGCCCGGGCCGCACGATTGACTTGTGGCTTTACGCTACGCCATGCCTTGCAGATACCACAAGCTCTGATCGCTAACCAACGCAATTCATACAACACCAATCGAATGATGTTTTTTGTTTACCTGCTTTTACTCTGTGCTGCTTGCATATTGCTCACCTTGAAAAAAAGCCTCGAAACGCAGCACATGTTGAACAGAGCTACCAAAAGCCTGATAGTATTTGCCTGCTCCTTACTGGTCGCTGTGCAAGCTACCGCTCAGGAAAAATTGGTGCCGCTCAGGTATAATCCTGCTGCTGAACGCGCGCATAGTGAATTGATGCACGCTGGTTGTGCAAATCGCGGTGGAGGCTCGCTGGCACTTCCATTCTTCGATGACTTCAGCCGCTATTCACTGCCCACTGCCCAGCCCGGCATTCCTGCGGAGTGGCAGATGTGGCACGATGATGATGCATATATCAACTGCACTTTTCCGATAGCTCCGCTCACCATTGGAGTAGCTACTTTAGACGGCTTGGATCCACTTGGCCACCCTTACGAATGGGATGAGCCGAACATGGTTCGGGGCTGCGATTCACTCACTTCATTGCCAATCGACCTCAGTTCTTTCTCATTGGACGATTCGCTTCAGTTGCTTTTTCATTTTCAGAATAGAGGACTTGGAGATTTGGCAGAAAACTATGATACACTCTATCTCGACTTCTACACACCACTGGGTATAGGCGAGTGGCGCAATGCATGGAAAATGGGAGGAGGCACGGGCATGACATCATTCGAACAAATTTTTATAACCCTCACCGATCCAGATATGCTTAACAACGGATTTCGTTTCCGTTTCAGAAACTTAGGCCGCCCGGGTGGTGTGGTTGATCACTGGCATTTGGACTACATCATTCTGGCTGATGAGATAGACCCCGATGCTTTTCAGTTTGACGAAGTCGCATTTCAATATTGCAATAACACACTGCTCACCGAGAACCTTACCTCTATGCCGTGGAGTCATTACCTGAGCAATGCTCCAGCCTACACCGCGCCTCTTATCACCATCTCGCAGCACAATCTGAGTGCTACGGCAGAAAACATCAGTACTCAGGTAACAGTGACTGATGAGGAAGGTAATAATATTCCGCCTACCGGTTTAGACCTTAATCCATCAGCACCTGCTGAGTCGGCTTTCCAGCGCACCATTCCTTTACCCGGCTTGGTATTTCCTGAAAATTTTGAAGATGAAGCTACATTCACCATTTGTGCAGCCTTCAACCAAACCGATGCACATCTGCAAAATGATACGATGTGTTTTGATCAGCATTTTTCAAACTACTATGCCTACGATGACGGAAGTGCAGAAACGGGCTGGGGAATAAACCAGAGCGGTGGCCGCGCAGCTATGAAGTTCAACAGTGTAGTTCCTGACACACTCATCGGTGTTTTCATCTATTGGGTTCCATTCATCTATGATTATTCTGATGAGTCGTTCTTGCTGCGTGTATATGCTGACAATGCAGGCCAGCCGGGTGACGAACTGAATCCCGATGACTTCAGTTTTTACAGTTACAACTACAGTTACGATGGCTACAATCCATTTTATTATTATGAATTGACCACACCCGTAGCAATAGATGGCACATTCTACATGGGTTGGATACAACAGGATTTTGACGAAGTGTACATAGGCAACGACATGAATACCGATGTGAACACTTCCAAGCTCTTCCGCAAGTACAATGCCTTTAGCGATTGGGCACTTACCAGCTTGGGAGGTACCATCATGTTCAGGCCGGTGTTTCGTTCTGATATGCCAGAGTGGGTTGGTGT
>JBJXFP010000199.1:0-2636 GCA_046155615.1 Flavobacteriales bacterium
TCAATATTTTGCATGGCGACAGCATAGCCGCCACCAACTTTCTGAAAAAAAATACAAGTGAAGAACTCATACAAAAATTTTCGCCCATTGTGCAAAAGGCCATTGATGAAGTGAAGCTGACTTCGTACTGGCAACCCTTAGCAAGCGCCTACAACACCGCTACCATACTCACCGGAGGGCAGCAAGTAAATACTGACCTCAATGCGTATGTAACACAGAAAGCGTTGGATGGATTGTTCTTTTATGTGGCAGATGAAGAAAAACAAATCAGAAGAAATCCTGCGGCACGCGTGAGCGAAATACTTAGGAAAGTTTTTGGGTCACTGGACAAATAAATTCTCACTTGTTTTCATATCAATTCAACACAAATTAAAATTGAAGCTCACCAATGAAACTCATTTCCTTCAATGTAAACGGTATAAGAGCCACAGTAAAAAAGGGCTTGTACGAGAGTATAAAAAAGATGAATCCTGACATCATAGGTTTTCAGGAAACCAAAGCAAATGATGCACAGGTGGCAGAGGCACTTGCAGGCACAATTGGCTATCATCTCTTTTCCAGCAGTGCTGAAAGGCCCGGCTATAGCGGTACTGCGGTGCTCACCAAACTGAAACCAATAAGTGTAAAGCAAGGAATTGGAATTGCTGAGCACGACAAAGAAGGCCGAACACTTACGCTTGAGTTTGATGATTTCTACCTTATCAATTGTTATGTGCCTAACAGCGGACAAGAATTGCTGAGACTTGATTACCGTCAGCAATGGGACAAAGACATGCTTGCCTATCTCAAGAAGTTGGAGAAGAAAAAACCAATCATCTATTGTGGTGATTTGAATGTGGCACACAAAGCTATTGACTTAGCCAATCCGAAACCGAACTACAACAAATCAGCAGGCTTTACTCAAAGAGAAATTGATGGCATGGACGCATATCAGTCGCATTTTGTGGACACGTTCAGAAACAAATATCCTGATACAGTAAAGTACAGTTGGTGGAGTGCGCGCTTCAACTCACGCGCTAAGAATGTGGGTTGGCGCATTGACTACTTCCTTGTATCACCTTCACTTATACCTCGCCTGAAAGATGCGTTCATTCTCAATGAAATTGAAGGCAGCGACCATTGCCCTGTGGGTATAGAATTGATGTAATCCCGAATTACATTTTCCAAAAACAAAGAGGCCCTTTCGGTTAGAGCAATCTCTCGAACGGGCCTTTTGTAATCATTAGAAAAGGTATATTCTCATCTGAGCATTGTTATCTGCCCTGTGTGCTGTTGGTTCACTGTTTGGTTGTTGAATTCGATGCGGATATTGTAAGTGAAACAATCATTATGAGCATAATACTCGCCCCCGCGTACGTTGCCTGTCCATCCAATTTCCGGATTGTCACTTTTGAAAATCACTTCGCCCCAACGATTCATCACCACCATTTCATAAAGCTTGATGTATTGCACATCACTTACCACAGGTGCAAACACATCGTTGATGCCATCATTGTCTGGTGTAAATGAATTGGGTATGTAGATGTAAAAAGTGTTGTCAATGTTTACCATTTGAGTTTGTGAATGACTGCACCCATTTTCATTGGTCACTGTTTGCTCCACATAGTAAACTCCACCATGATGGTAATGATGAACAGGCTCTGGTTCTAAGCTGTTGAAGCCATCACCGAAATCCCAGGTGTAGCTCACTGCACCACTGCTTGTGTCTGCAAATGCCACATCTAATTCATATATTATTTCATCATTGGGTGTATAGGTGAAGCCCGCCAGCGGCAATCCAAACACTTCTATCATGTCGGTGAAAAAGGCAACATTCTCGCAACCATGAATGCTGGTGGCAAACAACTGCACATCATAGAGGCCTTCTGTATCAAACGTGATGATGGGTGCTGCTATGAGGCTGTGCTGGCCATCACCAAATGTCCATGAATAGGTGTTTCCATCCTGCGTGTTGTTGATGAATGAAACATCGAGCGGTGCACAGCCGCTTACAGGCAGCGCATCAATGGCTATTTGTGGTTTGGGATGTATGATATAGGTCTCAGTGTGAGCATCAGCACATCCAAAATCATTCATCGCTATCAATTCAATGTGGTGAGTACCGACAGTATCAAAACTGAAGGTGGCATCAACATCATTGCTGTAGGCCGCGCCATTCACTACCCATTGGTAGTTGGTGGCTCCTGTGGTAGCAGGCGTATTGGTTATTTGCTCCAGCGGAAAACAACTCTCCGTGCTGCTCAATGAAAACTGAGCAACAGGCTGTGGTTGCACATAGATGATCTGAATTGAAGAATCGCTGCACATGAATTCATTCACCACATGCAATTCTATTTCAAAGTCAATTGCTGATGCCGTAGTATTGATGTATTCATGGCAGGCATTGGCTGATTGTATATCGCCTCCCTCACCAAAATTCCATGTGCTTTGAATGTTGCCCAATGTCTGGTTGTCAGTACATACAGACAATGGACTACAGCCCGTGGCAGGCGATGCACTCATCACTGCAGTCGGTTTTGGATGCACTGTATATAACAAATAGTCTGTGGCATAGCAACCATTGTCAGCCTGAACCATTGCGCTCACACCAAAGTCGTTGCCGGTTGTGAAAGTGTGCAACTGATTGGCTCCTGTGG
>JBJXFP010000202.1:0-10940 GCA_046155615.1 Flavobacteriales bacterium
ATATAGCCTGAGAGGTTGCGGAAGTGTTTGCCGGGATTGCCCGATATGATGACGTAGTAATACACACCGTCACTCACCAATTCTTCTGCTTCTGTTCTGCCATTCCACACAAAGGGCTCCTGGCTTAGTCGTTTTATTTCATTGCCCCATCGGTTGAATATGATCACCTCATCAATGTGTATGCGAAGCCATCCGAAGTCCACATACTCATTGTAGTTGTCGCTATTGGGAGTAAAGATGTTCGGGAACTCGCTGATGCAGTCAATGTTGTCCACTTGCAGGCTGTCGCGCTTAGTGCACGAGGGCAGGTTAGTCACCACCACACTTATGAAGCCGTTCACAGGTATTATGGCTTCGTTGTCTGTATCGCCATTGCTCCATGCATACACATCATATCCCTCCGGCAGGTGCGCCACCATGTATCCGGCATCGCAATACACCATGGTGTCGGTGAGTGTAAATTCAGGATAGGGCACTACATCCACCAGCACAGTATCTGTGTTGGTGGCACAATACAGTCCGGGAATTACCAATGTATAGTTGCCCTCGGCATTGTAGTCAGCTTCATCCACAATTATTATTTCTTCATCAAAAAATCCAAGTGGTGTTTGCCAGTTGTAGCTCTCAGCTTCTATTTCACTGGCTATTATCAGCTCAGCGTTTACACAAATTTTCAATGTGTCGTCAGCAATCAGCGCATCATTCACCGGATTTTCTACTGTTATGTAAATGCTGTCAGGCGGGCTTTCGCATTGCACGTCTTGTGCATTCAGGTAGTACCAGCCGTTGTATGCAGGTGTGGCATTGTTCACCACTATTTGATAATCATCTTCGGTGTCACCATTGGGCAATGTCCAGTTGTATTGCAGTCCCTGACCGTTTACATCTTGCGAGGCTATGGTGAACGATTCGCCTGCGCAGTAGTTCTCATCCATGTCCTCTATATAAAGCATGGATGAAGGATAGATGCTCACCACCACATCGCCCGGAAGGCTGGTGCAGTTGGCATCTTGAGCAAATACATAGTAGGTTGCAACTGCATTGATCGGTGGTGTCTCATATTGGTTGTCATTGCCCACCACATTCAGCCCTTCGAAGTCAGTAGTCCAAAACACATTTCCGCCTGCGGCAAAAAGATTTGCATTTTCACCAATGCACACTGTCTGGTTTTGAGCATTGGGTGTATTCAAATTGTATTGGTCTATTACAAATGCATTGCTTATTGCTTCACAACTGTTGGTGTCAGCAATGGCTACAGTGTAGCTGCCCGGCTGGGTTACTATTATGCTTTGTGTTTGTTGTCCGCCCGGTGTCCACTGGTATTCTTCCATATCAGCATTGGCCGTAAGGGTGATGCTTCCACCGGGGCACAGCACATCATTGCTGGGTGTGATGGTGGCCACAGGATTTGTTTGTGTCACCTCCATGCTCACCTCTGTTTCTATTCCGCAAAATTCAACCATCACAGTGTAGGTGTCAGGCTCATACACATCTTGTTGCGGGCTGCTTCCACTCAGCGGTGGTTGCCATGTTATGGCTGCCCCGGGAAAAGTTTGCACCACCAGCGTCACCACATTATCAGTGCACAGATCGGTACTTGGCAAACCGAGTAGATAAGGCGTGGCATATTGCTGGGCTTCTATCACATTGCTTTCTTGTATGCATCCATTGGTAGTTATTTCACACAGATAATTGCCGGGCTGCGATACATAGATGCTCTGTGTATTGCCTAAGTCTTGCCCAAGCGGGCCTTGCCATTGGTAAGCGGCTGCATTTTGTGCAGTGAGTAGCAGCGAGTCGCCCGGGCAAATAACCGCGTGTGATGGTTCACTGTAAATGGCAGGTTGTGGAATAGCAGCTACAACAGCGGCATCGTTGCCGGTGCTGCTGCAACCATTGTCATATTCTTCGAATGAAGTAACGATATAAATACCGGGTGCATCAACGAGGACAGAATCTTCACTGAGGTATTGCACAATGCCGGGGCCTGTCCATTCATAGTTATTTGCTCCGGCAGCGGTAAGCAGCAGCGTATCACCGGGGCACCATTGGCCACCACCAGATATTTGCGGATTGGGATTGGGATCATCCAGCAGCACTATAAATACTTCAATGGTTTGTGGTTCGTACCAGATGGTATCCACAATGCATGGCTCAGGCGAAAAGAGAAAAGGTGTGGATGTGATATAATGCCATCCACCTTGTTGCGGCAACCAGGTGTACGATTCAAAACCTTCGTAGGGTGGATAGAAGCCTGTGTCAATAGCAATTTGCCACACCGCATCGGCATAGAGCGGAAAGTCTTCCTGTTCCAGCAAGTCTATAAGTTCTGTAGTGATGTAGTCGTTGCCGCAAATCACCAGCGTGTCATTCACAGGTAGGCTCAGTTCGCTGAATTGGAGCAGCGGATCTATTTCCTCTAATGGATCTATGAGGTTGATGGGAATGGTATTTTGACCATAGCAACCATTCTCACCCTGCACCACGAAAGTGTAGTCGCCACTTTCATCCACAGTTACCGGATTGTTGCCACTCTGAAAACCACCGGGGCCGGTCCAGTAAAAATTTTGAGCTTCCTCGAAACCACCTGTAAGCACCACTTCGTCAGGTGCGCAGAGCATTACCTCCGAAGCATCAGGTGGCACTTCTATGTTGATACCTTCATCATCAGTAATAGTGGGTTCCGGCAATTCCAATATCTCCACATAGATGGAATCGGTGAATGCATCGCAGCCATCCTCGCGCTCTACTTCTACACTTATCCAGCCATCGTAATCTATGTTTATGCTTTCTTCCTGCGAGCCATTGCTCCACTGCCAGTTGTATTCCGGGCCTATCCAGCCATCGCTGCCCGTGTTGAACATCAGCCAGAGTTGAGCAGTGCCGCAGATGGTTACAGAATCATTGCACATCAGCGGCACATAGGTATCGTTGATGCATGGCTCTTCCTGGGTAAATGCACAATCACCACGTGAGTAATAATCAAAATGTGGCAAGCTGAGGTCCACAAAGTTTCCGATGAATATGTCTTTGTTGGCCTGTGCTTTCAGGTGCATGTATGAGCCATAGTCATCATAGCCACAGTTGGCACCGCTGTTGGGGTCGTCCAATCCGTCAGAGGTAGCAGGCACATAGTTGGTTGGGTTGATGGTAAAATCTGCTGTGCTGCCCGGTACATGAAAGTACTTTTCGAAGCTTCCTGCCAGCACAGGTTTGTCTGTGACACCGCTGCTTACAATACCACTGCACCAGTCGTTGCGCGGACCACCATATTGCCTCATCCATTCTCTGCTGCCACTGGTGCTGTATCGTGTCACGAAAACATCGCGGTAGCCTGCACTGTTGAACAGGCCATCGCCAAGTTCATCAGCATATTCACTAAAAACACAAGTGAATAAGCCAGTTATATAAGCCTCGCCACTTGGCCCGATACTTATTGCTTTTGCACTGCAATAGCTGTCACTGCCATCTTCCTGTGCCCAACTTACGGAACCTGTTGGGGTGTATTTGGCTATGAAAATGCTTTGCAGATTGGTGGTAGAAACCACCACGTTGTTCGTGGCAAAAAAGATGATCTGACCAATGCTCTCACCTGTAACGAAAAGGTTGTTTTGCGCATCGCATCGCAGGGCATTGGGCGACACAAGGGTGGCTGCAATTTTTGAAAACCATTGCTCTGCACCACTGCCGTTGTATTTCACAACATAGCCCGCGTTTTCAATGCCATTGGTATGCACAGCATCGAAGGTGATATCACCGCTGAACTGGCCACAGATAAAAATATTCCCCTGGCCATCAGTGCAAACATCGGTGGGGCGTTCATCACCTGCTGCACTTCCTTTTTCCACCCAAAGCCAGTTGCCGTTGTTGTCAAGCTTGGCAGTGAATATGTCAGCCGATGGACTGCCACCGCTGAAGTTCATACTGGTAAGGTTGAATGCACCGAAAGATGCCACGCCTCTGAATTGACCTGTGATTATCACATTGCCCTGAAGATCGAGGGCAATACCTACTGCGGCATCACTGCCATTGCCACCCGCTTGTTTTGCCCACATCACATCGCCTTGCGGATTCAGCTTGGCTACAAATACATCACCGCTATCCACTGCATTCAGCGTGATGCTGCCAAAGGTTGCGGATCCGGCAAAGAAGCCGCAGAAGTAAGTGTTGCCTGCATTGTCATTGGCCACAGCCAGGCTTCTGTCGGCCTGCGGGCTACCGAATTTTTTTGCCCATTGTGGCTCGCCTTGTTCATTGTATTTGGCCACGAAAGCATCACTGCTGCCGTAGCTGCTTAGGTTGGCTATGTTGAAATTGCAGTTGCCCGAGAAATAACCTGTGATATGATAACTGCCATCGACAGCTACGCGGCTGATGTCAGTGGCTTCATCTAAGTTGGTTCCTCCGGCTTTGCGCAGCCACAAATCCTGGGCAATCGAGTTCTGCATGGTAAGCAGGCATGCAGTAGCAAGTAAGATTTGAAGATGAAACTTAGGGAGACAACACATGATTTCAAGTTGCAAGATGCCATATTACAACTTCCCGTTGCACGTCCCTCCATCAAAGTTCATTGGTCTATTAAAAAATACTTGTGCAAGCAGCCACCGCAATTTGTTTGCATGAATATGTTTACCGCGCTTTTGCAATACATCAATAGACCATAAGCAAAGCAACTCTGCAAAAAAAAAGATGGAGCAAACCACAGCAAAGAAAGCCGGCCGGGTATCAGACCTGCTCAGTCAGCTCAATGAATCGGCCACACTGGCCATGGCGCGCATAAGCCGCGAACTCACCCAACAAGGTCGCAACATTGTAAGCCTTTCACTTGGTGAACCGGATTTCGACACACCCGATTTCATCAAACAGGCTGCTAAGGATGCAATAGATAAGAACATCACGCACTATCCACCTGTGAATGGTTTTCTGGAAGTGAGGCAAGCCATTGCCAAAAAATTTCAAAGGGACAACGGACTTCATTACACAGCCGAACAGATTGTGGTAAGCACCGGAGCAAAACAAGCCATAGCTAATGCAATACTTGCTCTGGTGAATCCCGGTGATGAAGTGCTGATGCCAAGCCCCTATTGGGTGAGCTATGCAGAGCTGGTAAAAATTGCCGGAGGCAGGCCTGTGGAAGTGTTGGCAACGATTGAGAACAACTACAAAGTGACCGCAACACAATTGGATGCAGCCATCAATGAACGAACAAAACTCATCATATACAGTTCACCCTGCAATCCGACAGGAAGTGTGTACAGCAAGGAAGAATTGGAGGCATTTGCAGCAGTAATAGAAAGGCACGATGCACTCTATGTGATAAGTGATGAGATATATGAGCACATCAACTTCGCAGGTAAAACCCACAGCATAGCTGCCTGTGGCAATATGATAGAGCGAACCATCACTGTAAATGGCGTATCAAAAGCATTTGCTATGACGGGATGGCGCATTGGCTACATAGGCGCACCTAAATGGATAGCTGATGCGTGCAACAAAATGCAGGGGCAGATAACCAGCGGTGCCAACAGCATAGCACAGATGGCCACCAAAGCTGCTGCTGAAGCTGACCCCGAAGTAATAAAGCCGATGATAGCAGTGTTCAAATCACGCAGGGATTTGGTGTATGCCATGCTGAAAGAAATACCCGGACTAAAGGTGAATTTGCCGGAAGGCGCGTTCTACTTTTTTCCTGATGTGTCATATTACTTTGGCAAGAGTGATGGCACCACTACCATCCGCAATGCTACCGATCTGAGTATGTATCTGCTTCAAAAAGAAAATGTAGCTGTGGTGACAGGCGAAGCTTTTGGCGATGAAAACTGCATCCGCATTTCGTATGCAACATCCGAAGTTCTACTTCGTGATGCTATTGAAAGAATAAAACGCGGATTGGCAATGTTGAAATGAAAAACAAAACAGGTGCTGATGACTAAAAAAGAAGTAGAACAACTCTTCGAAAAATTCAACACGCTGACTGCATTGATAGTAGGTGATGTGATGATTGATGCCTACTACTGGGGCAATGTGAACCGCATTTCGCCAGAAGCACCGGTGCCGGTAGTGCACGTAACACAAAAAGAAAACAGGCTGGGCGGAGCGGCCAACGTAGCACTGAATGTGAAAAACCTTGGCGCCAAAGCCATCATCTGCTCAGTAGTGGGTGACGGCAGCAAAGGCGACATTTTCAGAACTACACTTAAGTCGAATGGTTTCACTACCGAAGGACTCATTGATTCGCCAGAGAGGCAAACCACTGTGAAGACGCGCATCATAAGCCAGGGCCAGCACCTGCTGCGTGTGGATGAAGAGATGACCTCGCCATTGAGTGCTACAGAGGAACGCCATCTGATGGATTGTATCACGAGTATCGTCTCTAATCAGAAAATTGACATCATCATTTTTGAAGACTACAACAAAGGTGTACTGACAGAAAAAGTAATAAGCACAGTGATAGAACTTGCACGGAGCAAGAACATTCCCACAGCAGTGGATCCAAAGAAGGAAAACTTTTTTGCGTATAAGCACTGCACACTCTTCAAGCCCAATCTGAAAGAACTGCGTGAAGGGCTGAAAGCAGATTTTGACAAGCACAATAATGATGCACTCAGGGCAAGCATTGTTCAGTTGGAAGAGCGATTGAAAAATGAAATAACCATGGTGACACTTTCAGAGTTGGGAGTGATAATGAAAAAAGGAAAAGACTTTCTACACCTGCCTGCGCACGAACGATCTATTCTCGATGTTAGTGGCGCTGGTGATACTGTAATCAGTGTAGCCTCACTTGCACTTGCAGCAGGAGGCGATGTAGAAACAATAACGACATTGGCCAACATTGCCGGTGGTCTTGTGTGCGAGCATGTGGGTGTAGTGCCAGTGGATAAGGCACAACTGTTATCAGAAGCTTCTCTTCATTTGTCCTGAATTCTATACAATATGCTTAAATGAATATGCATCGTTTGGCTTTACTTGTTTTTGCAACAACCATTGCAACAGGTGCTCTTGCCCAGCAATGGTGGCAACGCATAGAGGTAAATGCAGGTGCAGGTGCCAGCGTGTTCGAAAAATTGTATGTGATTCGTAACAGTGAATTTCCGGAAGCCACCATCAAGAACTGGAACCAACCTGCATGGTGTGCAGGCATGGGTTATCGTCTTGGAAAAAATTTCAGTCTGGGATTATCGGGTGGACAGCAGGCGATAGGGCAGGACATAGAAAACTTAGACATCAGTATAGATGATGAAACACTGCACTTCGACTTGCTGAAGTACCGCATCACCAGAACCAATGCAGGTCTGAGGGCTTTGGTGCATTTTCCAATTAACCGGACTCCATTCGAGTTGTACACCGGTGCGCGTTTTGGCCTTTCATTTTTTACCGTCAAAGTAGATGAGACAGGCAGCGAGGTAGTGAATGAATTCGAAAAGCGATTGAAGTTTGGCACTGCAGCACCATCAGCACAATGGGTGGCGCTTGGTATCAAATACCATGGGCTGAATTACGTGGGCATCTATGCAGAAGTAGGCTTGGGAGCACCGGCATTTGCACAAGCGGGCATCTGCATCAGGCTGGCTGATATGATGGCATTTGCCAAGGCTCAGCAACTTCCTGAACCAAAGCTGTGATACCGACAGGTAGCATGGTAGATTTTCTTTCTGTTATGAAAACATGTATTCGTTAAGCCGCACTCTCCCTAAAGTATTCGCACCTTATCGATACTTCCATTGCTAAATGTATAAAGTGTTGTGTGGCCATTATTCGCATGACAAGATGCGCGAATGAATCTTAGCATGCAACAAAGCAACGCGCCAATTACCTTCGCGCGCCATGAGCTCAAAACAGCGCACCATCAAAGCACCTGTAAAGATTACCGGAATTGGTCTCCACACTGGCGCTACGGTAAACATGACCATACTGCCGGCACCGGAGAACCACGGCTATCGGTTTCAGCGTGTGGACATGGAAGGCCAGCCCACCATCAAAGCAGATCCTGATTTTGTAGTAAGCACCCAGCGCGGCACTACGCTGGAGCAAAACGGTGCCCGTGTCCACACCACTGAGCATGTGCTCAGTGCCATATATGGCAGCAAAGTGGACAACGCGCTGATACAATTAGACGGCCCCGAAGTACCCATCATGGACGGCAGTGCCTGGCCTTTTGTGCAGGCTATCGAAGCTGTTGGGTTTGAAGAGCAGAATGCTGAAAGACTCTATCTCACGCTGAACGAAAACATAACTTACGAAGACAACGAACGCGGAATCGAGATGCTGGCTGTGCCTACTGGTGGTGGAGAATTTCGCCTGACGGTGATGGTGGACTACAATTCACCGGTGCTTGGCACTCAACACGCCCACATGTATCAGCTCAATCATTTTCATGATGAGATAGCGCGCTGCAGAACATTTGTCTTTTTGCGCGAGCTGGAAGTGCTGGCCAAAAATGGACTGATAAAAGGCGGCAGCCTCGACAACGCTATCGTGATGGTGGACAAACAATACACCGAGCAGGAGATAAAAGACATATTGAAACTGCTGGGCAAAGAAGACCTGGAGGTGAAGGTGGAAGGGATTGGCGTATTGAATACTGTGAAGCTGCAATACGAGAATGAACCTGCACGTCACAAGCTGCTCGATATAGTGGGTGACCTTGCATTGGTAGGCCGCTTCATCCGCGGGCATATTTTGGCCGCAAGGCCCGGCCACTATGGCAATGTGGAGTTTGCCAAAATGCTGAAGGCACAGATAAAAAAAGACAAAGAAGCCGCACCGGTATTTGACCTGAACAAAAAACCTTTGTTCGACATCAACCAGATAACCCAGATGCTGCCACACCGCTATCCTTTCCTGATGATAGACAAGATCCTGGAGATGGACGACCAGGGCGTGGTTGGCGTGAAGAATGTGACCATGAATGAACCTTTCTTTCAAGGCCATTTTCCCAACAATCCAGTGATGCCTGGTGTGCTGCAGGTGGAAGCCATGGCACAGTGTGGTGGAATATTCGCCTTGTCGCAGGTGCCCGACCCTGAGAATTACAGCACATACTTTATGAAATTGGATGGAGTGAAATTCAAACAGAAAGTATTGCCGGGCGACACCATCGTTTTTAAGCTCACATTGGAAAGCCCCATAAGACGTGGTCTTGTAAATATGAAAGGCATAGGCTATGTGAGCGGCAAAGAAGTGTGCGAAGCCACCATGCTGGCGCAGGTAGTGCGCGACCGCGCACCCAAAGAAGTAAAGGAGACAGCCACAGCATGAGCACACTTCGAGTGATAGATCCAAAAGCACGCATTGCCGAAAAGGTAGAGATTGGCCCCTTTACCACCATTGCCGCTGATGTGGAAATAGGCGAGGGCACATGGATAGGCCCCAACGTAACGATTATGGATGGTGCGCGCATAGGGCGCAACTGCAGAATATTCCCCGGTGCTGTTATTAGTGCTATTCCACAAGATTTGAAATTTGATGGAGAAACTACAACCACAGAGATAGGCGACAATACCACTGTGCGAGAGTGCTGCACACTAAACCGCGGTACCAAAGACCGCAACACCACCCGCGTGGGCAAGAACTGCCTGCTGATGGCCTACGTGCATCTGGCGCACGATGTGAGTGTGGGCGACAACTGCATCATAGCCAATAGTGCCAACATAGCTGGCCATGTGGATATAGAGGATTGGGTGATAATAGAAGGCGTGGTAGCCATGCAGCAGTTCATCCGTGTAGGTCAGCACGCATTCATAGGAGGTGGCAGCTTGGTAAGGAAGAATGTGCCGCCATTCGTAAAGGCAGCACGCGAGCCACTGAGCTTTGCAGGGGTAAATACTGTGGGCCTTCGCAGGCGTGGATACGAGAACGAAATCATCGCACATATAGAAGATGTGTACCGCATGATATACGTGCACAACAACAACATGAGCCGCGCCATACACGCAGCAGAGATGGAACTGCCCAACACCCCCCAAAAGGAAATCATCCTCAACTTTATCCGCAACAGTGATAAAGGAATCATACGCGGGCCGCTGGGTATATGATTACAATTTCCTGCATGTTGAAAGAAACCGATTCTGGTAGTAACAATCTCACTCTACCACCAGCACTGTCATTCGCCATCTTCCACCACTCATTGCACACAGAGCATACACACCCGCAGCCACATTCAGTGGCATAGTGTACAGGTCAGCGCTCACATTTTCTGCTTTACAAACCATTCGGCCAGCTGCATCAAAGAGATACAAAGAAGTGGTTTGCATAGTACCAAGGTCAATGATGATGTGTTGGTGCGCAGGATTAGGAAAAACCGATAGCTGACTCTCGTGCAATTCAAATACACCAATAGGAGAAATGTTTAGGGTAACACCAACCAATTCGCCAATACAAGCTGAAGCATTTGTTTCGACAACACTCAGCAGGCCTGTTCCTGGTAGTGTCCATTGCACGGTGATTTGTGCTGTGCCTTGTCCGCTCAATATCACTCCTCCGTCTATCGTCCAGTTGTAGATGCTTCCAACAGTTTCTTCATAGGTGTAGGTTTCTATTTCACCCACTTCCACATTCATTTCGCCAACTATTAGATAGTCGAATATGTAGCTACAGCTTCCATTGTCATCCGATGCATTCGCATCAAAGTTGCACGCATTTTCATCTGTGCAGCCTTCTGTTTCCAACTCATCGCACACGGTGTCACCATCAGCATCATTCAGACAATTGCCTTCGCAGTCAAAATAATTATCGGCAAAGAAGCAAGTGGCTTCCATCTGTGCTAATGAGTCGTAATTGCAGGCAGTTTCGTCCATACATCCATAGTTTATTACACACATGTTGTGCGCTATTTCCGTATCGAAATCAGGTTCTCCCATTTGAAACACAATGTTGCCTGCATTGTCATTCATTTGGTAGTTGCCATCAATGGCGCAGCCCGTGGCACTGCCATTCAGCCC
>JBJXFP010000204.1:0-6843 GCA_046155615.1 Flavobacteriales bacterium
TTGATGGTAACTGTTCCAAGTGTGTTGGCTGCAAGGAGAGCGCGAATAAGCCCTTTGCCTCCATTGCCATAAATAGTTCCTGTACCATCAATGGTCTGCGAAACTCCGGATGCTCCGGCACCAATACAAGTCAGGTTGAGGCAAGCCAAGTTGGCGATACCATTTATGTGCATGTCGCGGCCCAGGTTGATGCCAGTGCCTGTACTCTGATTCATACTCAGGTTATGCGCCAACAAGGTGCCGCCAACAGCTACAGTCAAATCGCGGGCTACTGTCAATGTGAAATTGGTAGCGGCAGTACCGCCAAAGTTCAACAACCCGTTTACATGTATGTCGCGCATGCTGTATGTAGAGGCATCTACGGTAAGAGTAGAACCGGCTACAACCGTTACATCGTTACCATTAGCTGGCACTACACCACCTACCCATGAAGCAGGACTGCTCCATAGGCCTCCGTATTGCGATGTTTCATAGTTCGAAGGTGGGGCTGATGTCAGGCTGATGTTGTCAACAGCGCCACCAGGTGAAGTGCCGCCTCCACTATCATTTTGCCATACAAAAATGAGGCGCATAGTAGTGCCTGCGAAAGTGGCAGGTAAGGCGATGTTGCTCACCGCAGTATATGCCGCAATGGCACCGCTACCCGTATATACCAAAGTAGCCCCGCTGAGTACTGTGCTGTTGGAAGCTGGAATACCCACTGTAGGAATTACAGAAGTAGGAGCCGCATATACCAACACCCTATCCCATCCGGCTTCACCCACATTCTTGTATTGAAAAGAAAGGGAGATGATTGTTTCATCCGCGGGTACAACCACATCGCGATAGAAGTGATTGGTGGCAGTGGTGACATTACTGTAGCCGTATGTCAAGCCGCCATCGTTGGTAATAAATGCATGATTGTTTCCTTCGAAGGGGGTGCCGACATTGCTGCTATGCCACGTGTTTGAAGGCCCATTTACTAATGTCCAACCATTGGCTATGAAGCCACTGCCATTTTCAAACCCTCCATCTCCGGCAGGGTCTATCAGCAGCGTTTGGGCATGGAGCGTGTTGGCAGCCAGGATGGATAGTGCAATCCCAAATTGACAAACTAACTTTTTGAATGCAGGAAATGAGTTGATGTTGTGTACCATTTTGCTAAGGCTTTGAAAAACATGAGAAAAAATCATTTCCCCAAATGTTTAGTCAAATCTAAGTGAGCCGTATGCACAAATGAGTATTCGTGCCTGTTTAATTAGAATTCGTACTATTTCTCAAACATTCACAGGCAAATCCACCCGAACCATGGTGCCGGTAGTGTCCGGTGCACCTTCGCTTCTGTCCTTCACTTCTATTGAAAATTCTTCGCCTGTCTGATTTCTCAATATGGCCATGCGCTCCTCATTCATGCGCAGGGCAAGGCTTTCGTGCTTGTGTTGTTTTTGCGCATTGCTCTGGTTGATACCAATGCCATTGTCCGTAATGGTGATGTTGTATTTCGTTGCATCTCCCCGCACCTCTATGTCGATGATGCCATCGCCCTCACCGGGAAGTATGCCATGCAGCAGGGCATTCTCCACATAAGGCTGCAAGAGCATGGGCGGTATTTGCAGGTCATAAACATTCAACACGCTGCTCACCCTGATGGAATAAGTGAGCCTTTCTCCAAAGCGCAGCTGCTCTAATTTCAGATAAAGCTCAAGGCGCTCCAATTCATCTTCGAGCGAAACCATATTGTGCCTGTTCGTTTCCAAATTCATGCGAATGAGCTTGGAGAAATCAGCGAGGTAGTCATTCGCCTCCCGTGTTCTGCTGGTGTTGATGAAGTGCTGAATGCTGCTGAGCGAATTAAATATGAAATGCGGATTCATGTTCGCATTCAGTGCCTGCTGACGCAGTTCCAGCATCTTCGCTTTGCTCTCTAATTTTCGTCTTTTATTTCTATAAAAAAGATAGAACGACAAACCGACAGCACCAAGCACAAGCACAACCAACAACGCGCGAAACCAAAGTGTTTTTGTAAAGTGTTGCCGTATGGTGAACGAAATTTTGGAAGGCTCATTCCACAAGCCATCTTCATTCATGGCAGATACTTCGAAGGTGTAAGTGCCTGCGTTCAGTTTCCAGTATTCAGCACCACGGTTGGTGGTTTGCTGCCACGCATTGTGCAGGCCAATGAGGCGATAGCGATACACCGTTTTGCTTGCTGTGCGGTAGTTGAGCGCAGCAAAGTGAAATTGCAAATCGTTCTGAAAGTGTTGCAGCACAAGAGAATCGCCAAGTGGAATTTCGGTAGCGCCACTGTGCAGCGATTCTATTTTGACAGGCGAAGTGGACGCACCGAGCGAAGAGCCATTCACATCAATCAGTGCCAGGCCATTGTTGGTGGCCACATACATTACTCCGGCAAGGCACATCAAATCGTTCACCTCGTTGGATGGCAAGCCCTTGTCATAGTTCACACGGGAGAATTCAAATTGCTTTTGCGCAAGGTCTTTTATCTTCATGCGCTGCAGGCCTCCTGCCTGGCCAATCCAGAGTTCACCCCATTCATCCAACTCCACGCAATCGGTGATGTCTGAGAGCAATCCGTCTTGCTCGTTCACCACCACAAAATCATTTGCGTTTTTGTACAAAATGATTCCCATGTTGCGCGTAGCAAGCACCAAGTAATCATTCCAGAATGCTGCTGTCTCATCATAGCATGCAGTGATATCTACAATGCGCGGCATGAGTTTGTTGAGCGAATCGCAGGCGATGAAGACCCCATGCTCATACCGGAACAAACCGTTGTTGGTGCCAATCCAGAGTGTTTTGTTTTCAGCTTCGAACAGGCAATTGCTGCGCTCTTTGAAAATGCTTTTGTCCACTGCCTGCCAGGTGCCCATGGGATCAGCGAAGGCAATGCCATCAGCCAAGGCAAAGGCGTGTGAGCCATCACTCAAGGTCAAACTTCTTCGAATGACGCTTTCAATTTGCAGTGAAACGATTTCATCTTTTTTTGAACCATAGCGATGTGGTTTGTTGCCCACTATGAAGTCGCCACTGCTCAGCCGCACGAAGTCGAGGCCCACACCACTGGGCAAATCGTTTTCAGTATGCGCATATGAAATGCCATCATGAATTACGAACACTTTGCCTGAAGCATCACTATAAAAAATCTCATTATCGTATGCTTTGATTGAAACAATTTTCCTTGGCTTGCCTTCTGCTTCGCTTTGGTAAAGCTTCATCTCAAGTGATGGAACGAAATAGACTCCGTTGTCACGATCGCCAAGCCAATAATTGCCATTGCGGTCTTGCAGCAATGCTGTGATGAAGTGTCCTTCGAAAAACACTTTGGCGCTGTCAGGATGCTCGTTGTAGTTGTCTAAACGATAAGCTCCATTGCTGTTGGTGAGCCACAGGTGGCCGCTGCGGTCGTGGTCCATGCTGCTGAATACATAGGGCGATGAGTTGAAATGCGCGTTGATGTTTCCTGCCTCATCGAACACCACGAAACCACCGGGGCCGCTCAGCACCCATTTATTCTCATCCACCTGCACGCTGCAGGCCAGCTTGCAATCGCCTGCCACGGTAAGCAGGTAAGAGAGTTTGTCGGCCACTACCAATTTGTTTTCGCCACTGATGGTGCCCATCTGCAGGTTCACCAGCTTGTCGCCCACCTGCCGCAGGTAATAGGTGGGATGTTCGCCCTTTGCATCGGGTATGTATTCCATCACGCTGTCGCCATAGCACTTGAAGAGTTGAATGCCGGAGAAGGTGGTGACCCACATGGTGTCTTTATCATCGAAGAAGAAGGGGCCGGGCAAACGGTCTTTCAGCAGGGCAGCAATTTTTGCACTGCCCTTGTAGGTTTTGATAGAATCATCCTCAAGGTAGCAATACGTACCGTTGTTGCACATGAACCACATGCGGCCTTTGTTGTCCTCATTCACCAGCAGCAGGCTGTTGGTGGGCATGCCGTGTTTTGCAGAGTAGGTTTTGAAATGGTATCCGTCATACACACTTGCACCACGGTCAGTAATCACCCAGATGTAGCCACGGCTGTCCTCGTACAAGCCCTGCACCTGGGTGCTGGCCATGCCCTCTGCCGTGGTGAAGTGGCGGAAGGATGCTGTGGGTTTGACTTGCGCAAAAGCACAGATGATGCAATGAAGAAAACAGAATACAGCAAGCAGCGCTTTCATCAACAAAGAGGAATTTTATGGTTTGATGAAGTGATGTTTTATCATGTCAAGAAAAAGCGGAAGTCTGCGCTTGGCTATCTGAAGTTTTGTGCCGTCAAGCAATTCTGCGCTGCCACCATCGTCCCGCGAATATGATTTAAGAAACTGTACATTGATGATGTGCGAGTTGTGAATGCGCACAAATATTTTTTCGTCTAAGAAATCCTCAAAGTGTTTCATGGGTTTGCTCACCACTGCTTTGTCGCCACTTTTCAGATATATGGTGGTGTAGTTGCTGTCACTTTCAAGCCGCACCAACTCACTCATGTTTTCAAATCGGTAGCCGGCATGGTCGGGCAATGCTATGCGCTGCGGACTCTCCTCGTGCGAGCTTTGGATCATCAGCTTCAGCGCATCGTTGTAGCTGTTTTCAAAAGCAGGGTTCTCTTGTTTCAGCTTGAAAAGCTGGTCGAGTTTTTCCGCAGCGTTTTGCAACTCGCGAATGCTCACGGGCTTCAGTATGTAGTCTATAGCGCTCGCCTTTATAGCCTTCAGCGCATACTTCTCGTAGGCCGTTACGAACACCACCATGGGCTTTGGCTCCTCCAGCCGGCTTAGCATGGTGAAGCCGTCAATGTCGCTCATGTGCACATCTAAGAAAATGGCATCGGGCTGTAGTTGCCTCACTTGCGCCATGCCATCCGATCCGCTTATTGCTTTGCCCAGCACATGCAACTGCGGGCAGTACAAGCCGATAAGATTCTCCAGATTGTCTCTCGAGTTTTTCTCGTCATCTATGATGAGGCATCGGACCATGCTGTGTGATAGTTGCAAAGCACAAATGAACACGATGCCGCACAGGGGTGTCGGTATTTTTGAGAATACGGGCGTGTTTTGTGAGAATTCGAATGGTGAAGCTGCTTTTTCTTTCCAATAGCATACAGCAAGGTGTTTCTCATGCATATTTGTGTCACTAAACATAAATGCTATGACTATCACCTGCTCTAAAGCAACGCACCCCTTCTAACTGCTGTTGCGGGGCCACGGGCCTCTTCTTCCCTTTTCACCTTCACCTTCTTTCTTAACTGATGTAATCTAAACCACCCTGTCCGCCATGCCACACCGCATACATGTGGAGCTGGTGCAACGTGCCGACCAGCTTATTCGCCTGCAGGCCACCGGCCGCGCCAAAGAGTTTGCACACAAGTTGGGTATTAGCGAAAGCACCCTGTTCAGGCTGTTGCAGGCTATGCGCGAGCACTTCCGGGCGCCCATTTATTTCTCTAAAGACAAAAACTCCTATTGCTATACCGAGTCAGGCCAACTGAAAATGGAGTTTTCAACAATTTGAACCACTGTCAAATTATGACAGTGACCTGCAACTCATTTGCCACCGGAATTGATTCTGTTGTAGAAAAAGGAAATGCCCATCTGAACCTTCAGAAATGTATTTCCGAAAACGGAAATGTTCATCTGAACCTTCAGAGATGTATTTCCGAAAACGGAAATGTCCATCTGAACCTTCAGAAATGTATTTCCGAAAATGGAAACGTCCATCTGAACCTTCAGAGATGTATTTCCGAAAACGGAAATGCCCATCTGAACCTTCAGAAAGGTATTTCCGAAAACGCAAACAGTTAGAAACCCTTATTTATCAAACAATTATAAAACAACAACACCATGATTGAATTAAAGAAGTATTTCAGGATACTCTTCCAGAGTCCAAAAATCAGCCGCGAACGCATGAAAGATTTTTGTGAAGACCACATCCAGCGCCTTACCGCGCATAATCCGGGTGGCATTTTCACCACCATCCTCACCAACATCACTGCTGCTTACAACGCCTACTTTGGTGACTTTGCCAGCTATAGTTTGAACCTCGCTGTGAAGGAAGGTAAAACTGTTGCCCTTAAAGAAAGTCGCACTGCGCTGATTGATAACATCAGTGATAATGAGAAGCTGGTAGCCTACACCTACCGAAACGACATGGCTACGTACCAGGAGTTTTATCCACTTGGAATTACCGAGTATCACAATGCCGACCAGGGAACCTTGGCCACCATTACCCAGCGCTACAAGGATGTGCTGACGGTGCACCAGGCAGATTTTCCGCCTGCATTCGCTACCGATTATGTAACGCGGCACTCGGCCTTCACCACCAACCTGCAAGACAGCATGACGGCTAAAGCCAATGTGAGTGCTGAGGTGAGCGACATGGCCACTACCAAGCCTGCGCTGGCACAGCAACTGACCACTAACCTGCTCACCATAGCACTGCAATACGTAGGCAATGAGAGCAAGGCAGATGTCTATTTCGACCAGAGCATATTGGATGAAGCCTTTCGGGAAAGCGACAAAAAAGTGAGTGCAGATATTAACCCTGCCGAAACGCAAAATGTGTTTGACAACATCACCAAAGGTGACCTTAATCTGCGTATCAAAAACAACGGTGAGGGCATGCTGAACATCGGTTTCAAAACTGCTGAGGATACCGCAGTGCCCGACACGGAGCACCCCATAACACCCGGGCAGGAAGTAACCTTCAGCGCGGCAGAATTAGGCTGGACCACCACGGTTAAATTCCTGAACATGACCAACAACGGCAGCATGGCGGGAAGTTATACGGTGGAGAAGGTGTAGGGAAGAGGTCGGTGATCAGTGCCCCTGCTGAACAGCAGGGGCTTTTTTTTTT
>JBJXFP010000012.1:0-10254 GCA_046155615.1 Flavobacteriales bacterium
CAGTTCAGCTGTAAATTTTTTGTTTCCGGCATTGCCTTCGGCTTTGCCAAAACCTGTCATTGAACGCAGCATGTGTGGTAGGGAAATTTTTTATTATATCGTGGTCGAAGATAGATGCGCAGCAAACTGAAGTATAATCAATTGCCCATGTCAGTATTTGAATTTTCAAGCTTTGCTTACAATGTATCGCAAGCCGAACATATTGCCCACCCGTGGATGAACATAAGTTCTCAGTTCAGGTAGATCCGTAATGTTGATTTGCGGGCGCACTTCCATGGTGAGCTGGAGCCGTTTCCAAAAGTCGCGCTTCTTTCCAAGGGCAACACGGCAGCCTATGCTGAGGTAGGCAGAACCGGCATAGCTTGATTTATTCTGAAATGACTCGTTGCGATATTCTGCGGAAATGCTTTGCTGAAATCCGCCTGTGGTTGGTTGCGAACTCACGTTGATGCGATCACTCATGCTTTCATAAATAGCTGTCCGGGCATTGACCGTTGCTCCCACGGTGATGCCGCCACCACAATACACTTTGAACAAGCGCACTGGCATGGTGCAAAATGTTGCACTGAGGTCTAGCTCAATGCGTGTGGCCCAATGGGAAACTCCTATTGAATGCGAAACGACTGAATCAATGTAGATATATGTCTGTGCAGCTTCGGAATGCAAAGTGTCCAAATGATAATTCTGTGTTTTGTAGTAATAGTTTGAAATGTTGTTGGTAGAGGTAGCCTGCACACCAATGCGGTATTCCCTGTGTTTGGGCAATGGATTATTTTTCTTGCTGTGGTGCAAAAAACTCAAATAACCCTGGCCTCCTACGGCTATATTATAGTTGTAGCCATGGCTGTTGAATCCTGATAGATTTTGTTTCAGTATTGCCGACTCAGGTGCTAATAGCAAAAAATCCTGATAGGTACTAATCGCTCCGCTATTGTTATACAGCACACTGCTAAAGCCAATGCTGTGCAGTTGCCACCTTTGTGGATCAGCATAGTCTTGAGCATTGGTAAAATGTAAAAGCGTAAATGAAGTGAAGAGGCAAAGTAGTTTTTCCATTGATTGAGGTTTTGATTGCTTAGCAACTGAATTTTCGCAGAGAAATTTTCGAAGAATGTCAAATTGCTAAACCAACAATCAAACATAGACTGAATTACACCCTTCTTCCCTCACTCATCGCATCTAAGATATTCACCGCTGTGTGCATCTGAGTCACATCGGTGAATGAGATGCGCAGCGACTCATCCTTCTCGTACATCTTCCCTAAGTTCGGATTGTGCTTTATGAAATCGAGCACCTTGGAAAACTTTTCACTTTGGTAATATGGCGAGTCTTGTTTGCTTACGAAATAACCGATCATCTTTCCACTCTTAAGCACCAGTTTTTCCATACCGAGTGAGCGTGCATGCCAGCGCAGGCGCATGGTGTCAATAAGAGCAAGTGTGGAATTTGGTATTGACCCAAATCGATCGATTATTCTTTGTTGATAGGCTTGAAGGCCCTCATCGTTTTCCATATCGTCTAATTCTTTGTAGAGTGCGATGCGTTCGGTTATGCTGCTTACATATTCATCAGGAATCAATATTTCGAAGTCAGTCTCCAAAGTTGTTTCCCGCACATAGCTCTGGCTCTTCCGAGTCTCCTCTTCATACAATTCAGCAAAGTGTTCTTGCTTCAACTCATCCAATGCTTCATTCAGAATTTTCTGATAGGTTTCAAAACCAATGTCGTTGATGAAGCCGCTTTGCTCCGCGCCAAGCAGATTGCCTGCGCCACGTATATCAAGGTCTTTCATAGCTATGTGCAAGCCACTTCCCAGATCGCTGAATTGCTCCAGTGTTTGCAGCCGTTTGCGTGCTTCATCAGTAAGCGAATGAAGACTTGGGGCGAGCAAGTAGCAAAATGCTTTTTTATTACTGCGTCCAACGCGCCCCCGCAGTTGGTGCAGGTCACTCATTCCAAAGTGGTGTGCATCATTCACAATCATAGTGTTCGCATTGGGTATGTCGAGTCCGCTTTCTACTATGGCTGTGCTCACTAACACGTCAGCTTCACCCTCCACAAAACTTGTCATCACATCTTCAAGCTGATCACCTGTAAGCTGGCCGTGGCCCACTGCTATGCGTGCATCGGGCACAAGTCGTTGGATCATACCTGCCACTTCTTTGATGTTGCCCACGCGGTTGTGCACAAAGTAAACTTGTCCGCCACGCTGTATCTCGTAGCTGATAGCATCGCGTATTAGCTCTTCATTGAAAGGCCTCAATTCGGTTTGTATCGGATAGCGGTTGGGTGGCGGTGTTTGTATAATGCTCAAATCGCGTGCACCCATCATACTGAATTGCAATGTGCGCGGAATAGGTGTGGCAGTGAGAGTAAGTGTGTCCACATTGGCGCGCATGGTTTTCAGTTTGTCCTTGGTGCCAACTCCGAATTTTTGTTCTTCATCTATGATGAGTAGGCCGAGGTCCTTGAACTTGACGCGGTTGCCCACCAGTGCATGCGTGCCTATGATGATGTCAATTTCTCCCTTCTCCAATTTTTTCAATGTTTCTGTTGTCTGCTTAGCGCTTTTGAAGCGGTTGATGTAGTCCACCTTCACCGGAAATTCTTTCAGGCGCTTAGAAAAACTTTTGAAATGCTGCAATGAAAGAACTGTAGTGGGCACCAGCATGGCCACCTGCTTGCCATCAGTTGCTGCCTTGAATGCTGCACGCATAGCTATCTCTGTTTTTCCAAAACCCACATCACCACACACCAGACGATCCATCGGTGCTTCTGCCTGCATGTCTTCCTTCACCGCCTGCGATGCTTTCAACTGATCGGGCGTGTCTTCATACATGAAAGATGCTTCCAGTTCAGTTTGCAGATAAGTGTCCGGTGTAAATGCGAATCCCTTTGTTGTCTTTCGCTTTGCATAGAGCTTTATCAAATCGAAAGCAATCTGCTTCACTTTCGTTTTGGTCTTTCGCTTCAGGGTTTGCCACACGTTGCTTCCAAGCCTGTCCAGCGAGGGCTGGGTACCATCCTTGCCCACAAATTTTGAAATGCGATGCAGCGAATGAATGCTCACATATAGCGTGTCGTTGTTTTTATAAACAAGACGAATGGCTTCCTGTTCCTTCCCATTCACATCCAATTTTTGCAAGCCTGCGAACTGTCCCACGCCATGATCGATGTGTACCACAAAGTCGCCCGGTTGCAACGCCATTATCTCTTTCAACGTGATGGCCTCTTTGGCTTTCTTGAATCCTTCTTTCAGTTTGAAGCGCTGGTAGCGTTCGAAGATTTGATGATCAGTGTATAGCAACAATTTGTTTTCCTTGTCCACGAATCCTTCACTCAATTCCACAGCAAGTGGTGTGAAGTGCACAGCGTGATCCTTGTCTTCAAAAATCTGATAGAGACGTTCGATTTGTTTGGGTTGTCCTGCCGCTATCATATTGGTGTAACCGCTCTTTGCATTGTTAGATAAGTTCGTTCCCAGCATATCAAAGTTTTTGTTGAATGCAGGTTGAGGCTCCATGTCAAACAGGAATACTTCGCTTTGCGTAAACTTGCGTTGCAGTCCAAACTCCACTACGCGAAGTTTTTCCAATCGCACATACAAATCATTACTCTCTACATACAAAGTGGCAGGTGGTTGATGCGAAAAAATACCGCTCAGCTTTTCAAACTGTCGCTGCGCCTTTTCCATTTCTATTTCCATTTTGCGCAGCACCCCTTCAGTGTCTTTTATCCAAACGCAGGTTTCGTGCGGCAGAAAATCAGGTAGCGAAATGCGTGCTTCCATGGTGGATTGTTTCGAAACATTGGGAACAATAGTGGCGCGTATCATTTGCGCCACACTGAGTTGCGTGGCAGGATCAAACTTTCGAATGCTCTCCACTTCCTTGCCAAACAACTCGATACGATATGGATGGTCGAAGCTGAAAGAAAAAATATCGATGATGCCACCGCGAATAGCGTACTGTCCCGGCTCATACACATAGTCCACTTTTTCAAATCCATACGTATGCATCCACTCATCTACAAAGTCAAAGTCGAGTGTATTGCCTTGTTGAATCTCAAAGGTTGAAGACTCAAGTTCCTGATGGGTGATTACTTTTTCGGCAATGGCTTCGGGATAAGTAACAATGAGTGTTGTTTGCTGTATGCTGTGGTCTTCGAGCGTTTTGTGCCTGGTAAAAAGTTGTTGCAAATTGTTGAGTACTTCAGCGCGCATAGCAACATTTGCATTTTCAGTTTGTTCTGCTTCGTAGGCCACACGGGCACTTTGCGGGAAAAAGAATACTTGTTGATTATGTGATTTGTGGTTTTGCTGACTTTCACCATTTTCAATTTTTAATTTCCCATTCTCCATTCCCAGGAGGTTTTCCAAGTCGTTCAGGAAATAGGCAGCCTCCTCTTTGTCAGGCAGAATGAAAAGATGAGTGCCCTTCAATAGCTTGCAAACACCCAGCGCCACAAGTGCGTTGGCGCTACCAACTACACCACGCAGGTGCCCTTTTGATTGGTTGCTCTTTACATGATTTGCAACAGACAATACACGTGCATTGCTTTCATATTTTGTGAGAAGATCCGAGATGTACATAAACAAAATATTCTGAAGTCATTTAAACAGTAAAGCCCCCGATGGACTTTCATCGGAGGTTGTTTTTCAAATACGCGGCCGAAAGTAGTGTCGCTGCGAAGTGCTGCCAGTTATTCTATCAAGTCTTTTATATGTTCAGCAATTTCATCATGTTTGCGGACCCAAATGAGCATGATTCATAAACTACACAAGTTGATTAAGGATGCACGATGGAAGCAGCGCGTTTTCATCTTCAATTCCAATCAGCATGAAGGTGAAAACCTTGTAGCACTTGGTATGATGGATGAGTTTGTGTGCGATGTGTTGCAACCGGAATCGCTGATTCAATTGCAACATTGGTTGGACCAAAAGGAAAGCTACGTCTTTGGATTTGTAACGTACGATGTTAAGAATACTGTTGAGCATTTGGAATCACATCATATTGATGTGTTACATTTTCCATTCGTTCATTTTGTGAGACCCCAGGTTGTTGTTCAGTTTTCAAATGATTCCAAGCGCATACAATGGAATGAAAGTGCATACTCAAATGACCAGTTGCTTGCAATGATGCATGATGAGAGTGAAATTGAACCAAAACAGGATACATTGTTATTGCAACCACGCCAATCTCGCACGCAATACATAGATGCCGTCAATCACCTGAAACAACACATCTACAGAGGCGACATTTATGAAGTCAATTATTGTCAGGAGTTTTTCGCCAATCAGCATTTGAACAATCCCTATCAGATCTGGCTGCGACTAAATTCATTCACAGAGGCTCCTTTTGCCTGTTATATGCAGACGGGAGATAGATATGTGATGTGCGCATCTCCAGAACGATTCATGCAGCGCAGAGGAAACAGAATTATTTCACAACCCATCAAGGGAACAATAAAGAGAGGTGCCACAGTATCAGAAGATGAAGCATTGAAAGTGGCATTGTATGAAAGCGAAAAGGAAAGAAGTGAGAATGTGATGATAGTTGATTTGGTTCGCAATGATTTGTCGCGTTTTGCAACAAAAGGAAGCGTGACAGTAGATGAGCTGTTTGGCATTCACACTTTCAAAACTGTGCATCACATGGTAAGTACAGTGTGTGCCGAGGTAAAAGAAGAAACATCATTTACTGAAATTTTACGCGCCATGTTTCCCATGGGCAGTATGACGGGTGCACCAAAGGTTCGCGCTATGCAGCTAATTGATGAATTTGAATATTCACGAAGAAGTCTTTACAGCGGTACCATTGGTTACATCAACCCGCATGGCGGCTTCGACTTCAATGTTGTGATTCGCACCCTCCTATGCAACAATGCTGCGCCTTATATCTCATGCAGCGTAGGCAGCGCCATAACCGTTCAATGTGAAGCGGAAAGTGAATATGAAGAGTGTTTGCTGAAAGCAGAAGCTGTGATAAAGGCCTTGAGCTACCAATAATTCTAAGGTGTCTTGCTAGCAAATCCCATCGAATCTCAGTTAAGTAACAGAAATAAATTTCCATCGTCAATCCAGCAAAGTGTACTATTGACACTGTAATGAAACAACAAGGACAAACAAGAGCGGTGGTGCGCGATATCTGGCCCACTATAGAGAATGGACGCTATGCTATAAAGCGCGTGGTAGGCGAGCAGGTTTCCGTCTGGTTCGATGTCCTTGCTGATGGGCATGACGTGGTCCGCGGTGGCCTGCGTTACAAGCATGAAACAGAAAAGAAGTGGACCATCGTAAATGCTGACAGCATTGGCAGCGACCGCTGGCGGGCCTTTTTCACGGTAGAAAAGCAGGGCACTTATATATATGAAGCACTTGGTTGGGTGGACTATGCACTGACCTGGCAGCACGGCATCACCAAAAAAAAAGACGCGGGTCTCAGTGTGAAAGTGGAATTGATGGAAGGCTTGCCGTTTCTGAAATCATTGCCAAAACAAATCACCAAGGACGAAAAGAAATTCATCAGCGATTGCACCAAAGCATTTGATGATGACAAGAAATACGATGAGGCATTGATGCTGGCAAAAAGCGAAAAACTGCTTCAAATTTTTCTCACGTATCCAAATATGCCTTTTCTCGCCACAAGCGAAGTACCGCTGCGTGTTTATGTGGATAGAGAGAAAGCAGCATTCAGTACATGGTACGAATTTTTTCCGCGCAGCGCATCAAGCGCTGCAAACAAACACGGCACGCTGCAAGACTGCATCAAGCTATTGCCGCGTGTTGCTGAGTTGGGTTTTGACACTCTCTACTTCCCGCCCATTCATCCGATTGGTGAAATAAACCGCAAGGGAAAAAACAATGCGACCAATGCAAGCGCGGGCGATGTGGGTTCGTGTTGGGGTATTGGCAGCAAGCATGGTGGCCACACGGCTATTCATCCTGAGTTGGGCAGTTTGAATGATTTCAAACAGTTGGTACAAACGGCCAACGAATTGGGAATAGAAATAGCGATGGACTACGCATTGCAGTTTGCACCCGATCATCCCTGGGTGAACGCACATCCTCAGTGGCTGAAGCAGCGCCCAGATGGAAGTATTCAATACGCAGAAAATCCACCGAAAAAATACCAGGACATCTATCCTGTTTATTTCGAAACCGCTGACTGGAAGAACTTGTGGAATGCATTGTTGGATGTTGTGATCTATTGGGTGGAACAAGGCATCCGTGTATTCCGCGTGGACAATCCACACACAAAACCCATCTTGTTTTGGGAGTGGCTGATATCAGAAGTGAAAAAGAAAAATGCAGATGTCCTATTCCTCGCTGAAGCATTTACCACTCCCAAGGTGATGCAAGAGTTGGGCAAGGTGGGCTTCACACAATCATACTCTTACTATACATGGCGCAGCACCAAACATGAGTTGGTGGAGTACATGAATGAACTCACACAAGGGGCAATGAGCGAAACATTCCGTCCGAACTTCTGGCCCAATACTCCTGACATTCTTCCCTGGAGTTTGCAGAATGCGAATGAGCATACTTACCTCACGCGTTATTTCCTGGCAGCAACACTCAGCAGCAACGTTGGAGTGTATGGGCCTGTTTATGAATTTATGGAACACCGTGCCATGCCCGGTAAAGAAGAATATCACGATAGCGAGAAATACGAAGTGCGCCTGTGGGACTGGAAAAAGAAAACGCGCATCACGGAATTGTATGCGGCTGTCAACAAAGCACGAAAAGAAATACCGGCATTGCAACGCACTAACAACATTCGCTTTTGTCACATCGAAAATGATCAGATGATTGCGTATGTGAAGCAAGATGGAAAAGGAAGTCGCGTGTTGTGTATTTGTTCGTTAGACAGTAATCACACACAAAGTGGATTGCTCCAGTTGTCACCTCAGATGCTTGGCTTGCCGACAGGCAGTCCCATTAAATTGAGTGATATGCTTGCCAGCAATGAATTCAATTGGCAGGGCGATACACACTTCGTTCAACTGACGCCACAACAGCCCTATCATCTTTTTGTGGTGGAGTAACCTATTCTTCTTCAATCAACATGAATTGGAAATCACTCAAGAAAACCGATGCCACCATTAACCAATGGATGAGTGGCTCCATTCGCAACTATGTGAAGCAATGCCGCTGGTATGGAGGCAAAGCCAGTCGCGACAAACAGTTTCTTGCAGACCACTTGTTGCCTGTGGACTATGCAGGTGTCCGTTATTATTTGATGTTGATAGAAGTGATGTACGAAGAAGGATTTGTACAGAATTACTTATTACCGCTTGCCATTGTTGCAAAGACGGAAGTGGAAACTGAAAAGGCGATTATCACGACCATCGCCAAATCAAAAGATGTTTTGGTGGACGCAACATTTGTTGCTCATTTCCGCGAAGCCATTTTTGATTACATGCGCAAAGGCAAGTTGCTGGATGTGCATTCGGGCTATCTGCAATTTGACAAGGGCCGCGCATTTCAGAAGAGTGATGAAGCCATTATCTCTAAACTGCTGAATGCAGAGCAGAGCAACACCACCATCGTTTACAACAACAAATACTTCTGCAAATTCTACCGAAGGCTATTCCGCGATCCCAATCCGGATATAGAAATGATTCAGCACCTTAGCGAGAAGTATGACTTCGCACATGTGCCGGCATTTGCAAGTTGCATCACATGGAAACGCAAAGGCATTTATGACGTGAGCATAGCCATGATGCAAAGCAAAGTGGACAATGAAGGCGATGCATGGACATGGACTAATGCACAACTCAGCAAAGCATTTGATGGTATTCTTCAGAGTAAAACGAAGAAAGAAAACATTCCTGCACTCAAGCTTTTCAAAACAAGAAGCTATGAAGGCACACCTGCTGATGTGAAAAAAATCATTGGCAATGATTTGTTGCACGGCATAAAAATGATTGCCACCCGCACTGCCGAAATGCATATTCTGCTGGCGCATGAACCATACAATCGTCTGTTCACGCGCAGCTCTTACAATGGTGACTACAGTGTATGGCTGAAGAACAGAATCAGTTATCAGTTTGAAGCGCGTTATGCATTGCTTGACAAAAGCATGAGCAAACTGAAAGGTCTGTCCAAAGACTATGCGCAATTTTTTTACGAGAACAAAACAGAAATCAAAAACAGGATTTATTCATTCGATGAGCATGACCTTACGGGGCAGCGCATTCGTATTCATGGGGACTACCATCTTGGTCAATTGCTTGTTACAAAAGGTGACTTCGTCATTCTCGATTTTGAGGGCGAACCCGAAAGCACCATACATGATCGCAAAGTGAAACAGAGTCCGCTGAAAGATGTGAGCAGCATGTTTCGCTCCTTTCATTATGCCATCTACGCTACCATTTTTAATAGCAAAAAAATCAGCGTGAAGCAGCAACCTGAAATGTTCGAAATAGGTGAGCGCATCTATTCATGGATGGTGGCCATTTTCCTGAATCACTACTTGAAGAAGGCGTTTGACAGCACACTCAACATCGGATATGAAAATGAAATAGAGTATTTGCTCAAATATCATTTGCTTGAAAAAGCCATCTACGAACTCGGTTACGAGTTGAATGCAAGGCCGCACTGGGCCATCATTCCATTGCGTGGCATGTACACCATCTTACAATCAAAGAAATAATGCGAAGCAAACCTTACCAGCTGCTCACGGATTTTGACATCAGTCTTTTCTGCAGTGGAAAACATTTTCGCTTGTATGAAAAGATGGGAGCACACCTGGTGAAGCATGAAGGAGAAGACGGAACTGCATTTGCTGTCTTCGCACCTGCAGCAGCCAAAGTGGAGGTCATTGGTGATTTCAACTTTTGGAATGGAGGAGAGCATCCACTTTATGTTCGTTGGGACGGCAGTGGCGTTTGGGAAGGATTTCTGCCCGATGCAAAACAAGGCATGCGCTATAAATACCGCATACATGGCAACGATGGAAAAGTGTATGAAAAGGGGGATCCTTATGCGCGAAGATGGGAAACACCTCCAAACACCGCCACTATCATTTGGAAAGATGACTACAAATGGACGGATGATGATTGGATGAAAAAGCGCGGTGCGCTGCAAACACATCATTCTCCTCTGACAGTTTACGAGGTTCATGCCGGTTCATGGCGCTTCAATGAAACGACCGGAAAACCGCTGAACTGGCTCCAACTCAAGGAACAATTGCCAAAGTATGTAAAAGAAATGGGCTTCACACATGTGGAGTTCATGCCTGTGATGGAGTA
>JBJXFP010000048.1:0-5366 GCA_046155615.1 Flavobacteriales bacterium
CGCTCCTGCACTTCTCTATGCATACGGCAGCTACGGTGCCAGCATGGATGCAGGCTTCTCTTCAGCGCGCCTGTCGTTGCTCGACAGGGGTTTTGTGTATGCCATAGCACACATACGTGGCGGGCAGGAGATGGGAAGGCATTGGTACGAAGACGGCAAATTGCTGAAGAAGAAAAACACGTTTACTGACTTCATCAATTGTGGTGAATACCTGATAGCCAACAAATACAGCGCGAAGGACAAACTGTTTGCCATGGGCGGCAGCGCAGGCGGCCTGCTGATGGGTGCAGTTACCAATATGTGTCCGGACTTGTGGGCAGGCATCGTAAGTGCAGTTCCCTTTGTGGATGTGGTAACAACAATGCTGGACGAAACCATTCCGCTTACCACCTTCGAGTGGGACGAATGGGGCAATCCGATGGAAAGCAAAGAATACTATGACTACATGAAATCGTATTCGCCTTACGACCAAATAGAGGCGAAGGATTATCCGAACATATTGATAACCTCAGGCTATTGGGACAGCCAGGTGCAATACTGGGAGCCTGCCAAGTACGTGGCCAAGCTGCGTGAGATGAAGACAGACGAAAACATACTCATCTTCCGGTGCAACATGGAAGCAGGGCATGGCGGCAAGAGCGGCCGCTTCGAGGCATTGAAAGAAGTAGCACTGGAGTATGCATTCATGCTTGACCTTGTGGGGTTGAATGAAGCAGGCAATGCTGAACCTGCAGCAGCAGGACATGAGCACCAGGCCGAGTCAGTGAAGAAATAACGTTCAATCAGATTTTGTAAGGAGGCTGAAAACGTTGGCCTCTTTTATTTTGGGATGAAAGCGTTTGAGGTGGGGGGGTAGTCTCACATTTACATTGGCCGCCACATGAAGAACGTGATAAAACAACTGCTGAGACAGACATTCATTCTGCTCCGTATGCCGGTCACTAAGAATATTCAGTACGACATCTGCACGGAGAAAATTTTGAAAAGGGTGTTGAAGCACGACAGCAATTGCATTGATGTTGGAGCACACAAAGGAGAAATACTTGATTTGTTTCTTCGCTTTGCGCCAAAAGGAAAACATACCGCCTTTGAACCAATACCCCACTTTTTCGAGCAACTGAATGAGAAGTACAATTCGGTAGCAAATGTGCTGCCTTATGCTCTGGCAGCCGAAAATGGAAAAACGGAATTCAATGTCGTGGTAGATGACCTGGCATACAGTGGTCTTAAACAACGCCAATACAAAAGCACCAATACAACCATAGAAAAAATTGAAGTAGAAGTAAGAACGCTTGACAGTTTACTTATGAACGATGCCCGCAAAATTGATTTGATAAAGATTGATGTAGAGGGCGGAGAGTATGGTGTACTACAGGGAGCAACGGAACTTTTGATAAGGGCTCATCCACTGTTGATTTTCGAATTTGGCAAAGGTGCCAGTGAATACTATGGAACAACTCCGGCTATGATTTTCGAATTCCTCCAGCAGCATGAGTACAACCTGCATACGTTACCAGCATTTCTAAAAAATGGAACAGAGCTGACTTTGGAAATGCTTGTGCATGTTTATGAGGGAGGGGAGGAGTATTATTTTGTGGCTACTTAGCCAATCCATTCTCCATTCAGAACAAGAAACACAACCCTCACTTGAATTAATGCCATAATTGAGATTAGCATATAGAATAAAGAACTTTTGCCAAATCCAAAGAAGACGTATAGCCAAATTGAAAGCAGACTTGATAACATCGCATACTCTAACAGGGTTCTTATGTGTAAGTAGCTGCCAAAAAATGTGGCCACCGTGAAAAAACTCAAAAAAGTGAGTAACAAAAGTGGCTTGGCCTTTAAATCAAAATTCTCCTTAGTCCTTATCAAAACAACAAACAGAAATGGTGATATGAGAACAAACCTGTTTAAACTGAATAGTGAGCCTCCCCTAAACAAGAGAACATAGAGACCAGTGCCAGCTATTACTAAAAGGGAATACATATACAATTTATCTATTGATTTGTGGTGTTTGTAATATCTGTGAATGCAGATACCCGCAAGGCATCCGCATACAATTGAGAACCAAAATGCTATTGAATCAAACCAAATGGCCCTTGGTTGGTTCCATGTAGAAAGTGGAAAATTGGGCATTGACAATTTATTACCCCAGGCGGTTTGCGCCTCGAAGAATTGAAACCATTCACCCGTCTGCATGTATTGTATCAGAAATGCTAATGAATTGCCCAATAGAATTGCCAATGTGAACATTCCCATTCTTTTTAATTTCTGACCCAAGGGTTCAGACCCATTACTTTCTACAATCATTACAGCTGGTAGCAAAATTGCTACAGTTGGCTTCGTAAGGGAAATCAAGACAAGGAATACTAATGTTGTATGTAGTTTACTTCGATGCATAGACCAGATAAAACCAATCGAAAGCAGAAACAACAATGCTTCTGAATACGGCAGAAAAAAGAAAATTACTGATGGAATAGACAACAACAACATGAATTGTCTCTTCTCTACAAGAAGCACCTCTTTAAAGCAAGCAAGTGCGCATAAAAAAAGTAAGCCGTTGAGAATTGAGATACCGCCAGCGCTTAGTCCTGTGCTACTCCAAATCGCAGGAAACAATGGAAAAAACGCTGTCCTCGTGAAATCATACCCATGGATTGCAATGTGATGAAGATGCTTAGCATCCCAGAACAGAAAATCAAAACCAACAATGAGATTAAATTGTCCTTGAACGATGCAAATCAGTGTGACAAGCGCAAGTATTGCCGCACTGTAGCCAATCCCCATAAGAACGCTTCGGATCATTTGACTTCTAACCAATAAAATTTTAAAGAAGAGTGTTCTCCCAGCTCACCAATTGTGTGGATAACATAGATGCCTTCAGCCATTTCAGGAATGCTTTGAATTGTGCCACTCAAATAGTCGTTGACTTCAAAAATCAGCCCACCATAAAGATTGAAAATTTGAACATTCAAGTTACCACCATTCCAATTCGCTGAAATAGTTTGCTCTTTAGAGTTAATTATTATTTGAGGCCGTGAAATCGGATTGTTGATGTATGTAGTAATGCAATTTTCATGATCAACATCTAAAAAGTATTCACCTACAATTTCGGGGTTTTGAAAGTAAACTAAATAAACATCAGAATTTTGCTGTGGTGAATAGCTATTGGACGACCCAAGTACGACTACTTGTTCATTCATTCCTACAATAATGCACTCTAACACTTCATCAAGCGTCTCACCGAAGGCTGCACCGTTTTGCCAATTAAAAAATGAGTCATACCGATAAATGACTCCGGCCAAACCACCTAAACCAAAGAGATTCGAATTACCAACAGTGAAGAAATTGGTTGGGCTGTTTGCAACCGCATTCGTTGAGGTTCCAATTGGATGAATAGTAAGTGTTTCAATAGTCAGCGATAGATCGATTTCCAAATGATATCCATTATTCTCATTCTCTTCATTAGAATATGAACCAACTAATAATATGCTTTGAGGTAGAATTACGAAATCATTCACCACTGAATTAGGGATTTCGTAGAGTATACGATTGAAGTCAAGAACATAATCTTGACTAAGTGTAACAAACCATCCAAAATCAACTCCATTTGTTCTCCATTTCCCGCATAAATAAATAGCTGCAACACCCACCCCCACATCCACAAACTCATCATCCCCCTCACCACCATAACTCCACTCTGAAATCAAATTGCCTTCGGTGTCAATGTGCAGCAGATAACCATCGCTACCGCCATTGCCCATGCTGTAAGTCTTGCCGCAAATAAGATAGCCGCCATCGGGGTGTGCAATTATTTTGTAGCCAAAGTCCCAGTCCATTCCGCCATAGGTCTGTTGCCAAATCACCTCGCCTTCTGCATCTACTTTATAGACAAGCACATCATAAGCTCCTGCCCCATAGCTATTGGTATAGCCGCACAATAGAAAATTGCCGCCTGCATCTTCCACAAGGCTATAGCCCCATTCTACTTCCGATCCACCAAGGCTTTTGCTCCACAAGCAATTCAATGCCTCATCCAATCGCAGCAGATAGAAGTTGGTATTGTTTGTCTGGTCGCTGCCTGTGGTGCCAATCACCGCATAGCCACCGTTCATAGATTCAATGATTTGCCTGCCCTCTTCGAAATATGGGCCACCGTATGTGCGCACTATTGCTGTGTCCTCCTGGGAGAAGGAAGAAAGTGAAAGGCAGAATGCGATAAGCGAAGAATATCCAACTTTGAACTTTAAATATCCAATATCCAAGTGGTAATGATTCATGTGTAAAATGTTCAAGGTTGAATTTCTTTTTTTGCCTGCTGTCTTTGCTTGGATGTAATCAGACTCTTCGAGAATATTTTAACCAATTGGTCGCATTCATCATACAACGGAATGGTTCTTTCCGTAGGTAAGTAAGTTTTCTTCAGCAAAATCCTAAGGTTATTTCTGGATTCTCGTAATTCCTTCAAGCAAATTTTCATCTTGTGAATGAAATCATCGATGGATTCAGCTGCTTGCGCCTCGCCATAATTCAAGGCAGGCGATGTACCAGACCTCAATAACTGACCGCCAAGGTGATTGGCACCCTTGGTGCTTGGCAATGCTTCTGCATAATCTATAATCTCTACTGCAAAGTCAATCAACCTTTCCTCAAGATCAAATTTCTGAGCAATCACATATCCATTATTTGCTGATTTCACATTTTTATCCATTGCATTTCAGCCTTGGTTATTGGATATTTAAAGTTCAGAGTTGGATATTCTCCCAATGCTCAATTTGATATTGCGTTGCGTATTCTACAAACTCTCTCCAGCAATCCCTCAAGCAGATCCAACTGCAACATATTGGCACCATCGCTTTTTGCTACTGCCGGGTTAGGGTGCGTTTCTATAAACAAACCATCGGCACCAACGGCAATGGCTGCACGTGCTATGGTCTCAATCATATCAGGCCTACCACCGGTAACTCCGCTACTCTGGTTGGGCTGCTGCAGGCTGTGTGTGCAGTCCATTATGGTGGGTGCAAATTTCCTCATCTCAGGTATGGCGCGAAAGTCCACCACTAAGTCCTGGTAGCCGAATGTGGTGCCGCGTTCTGTCAGCCACACATTGTTGTTGCCGGTCTCCTGCACTTTTTTTACTGCGTGTTGCATGGAGTCAGCCGACAGGAATTGCCCTTTCTTTATGTTCACAAACTTGCCCGTTTCACCGGCCGCGTGCAGCAAGTCAGTTTGGCGACACAGGAAAGCAGGTATCTGCAACACATCCACATACTGTGCAGCCAATGCTGCTTCTTGTGCTGTGTGAATATCCGTTACCACAGGCAGATCGAATTTTTCACTTATTGCCCTCAATAATTCCAGCG
>JBJXFP010000034.1:0-3935 GCA_046155615.1 Flavobacteriales bacterium
CATTGAATCCAATGAAGTAGAAAAGGTAGAGCAGATATCGCGTGAGGTAACTGAGCTGATTGATCAAGGCATTGAGTTCTACTCAGATTCACCTCGTTACTACTACACCAAGCTGAACGAACTGAAAATAGAAATGCTGGCAGAGGCCTCTAAAGATGCTACGCTGCGCGCCCAGCAAATGGCCACTAATGCAGGAAGCAAATTAGGCAACCTGCGCTCTGCGGATATGGGCATATTTCAGATAACAGGCTCACACAGCGAAGAGGAATACTCCTGGGGCGGCACACTCAATACATCAAGCAAGAACAAAACAGCAAGTATCACCGTTCGCATGCAGTTTGATTTGTGAACCCGACAAAATCGGTTGGTTCGCTGTGAACAACTCAGCACAGCCCAGGCATTCTTGAGCCTGGCCAACCCCCATACATTCGACCCCGTTTTCAAAAATTTACAAACCCCAAAAAAATCAAAATCAAAATGAAGAAAATGCTTTTTGCAGCCGCTGTGGCTGTGTCGTTCACCTTCGCATCGTGTGGTGGTGGCTGGAACGAAGAGAACAAAAAGTCTTTAAAAGACACCTGCACAATGCTCGAAAAAATGAGCTACGATAAAGCTGATGCTGGCAAAATCTGCGACTGCTACATCGAGAACTTAGTGAAAAAATATCCTGACGGAGATTTCACACCGGAACAAAACACCGCTGAGATGGACGCTTGCAGCAAAGGCTACAAGACCGAAAGCGAAAAGTCCATGGAGGCCACTATGCAGGAAATGAACTCAATGCCAGAAGAAGGCGCTGAGGGAGCAGAAGGCACTATGGAAGCAGCAGGTGAAGTAGTAGAAGAAAAGAAGGAAGCTGCAAAGCATTAAGTCATTTCGCAATACGAATTTTAAAACCCGCTCTTGCTGAAAGCAGGGGCGGGTTTTTCATTTCAAGGCAAATGTTCCCGCGCCACTTAGCTTAGCCATTCTTAATTCACACTTCTGAAAAAATGAAATCAATTAAAGAACAAACTTTCCGCTTATTGCTTGAAGCATCTCTCGTTGAACGGGAAGTATTGACCGATAAGTTGGCATTGCTCATTGAGCGTTATCGAGACAATCCTGAAAAGTCAAGCGAAATGGCTGAAACCATCATGCGCTTTTTTGAATCGATATCTAAAGAACAAACTGATGGCACAACACCATCGCAAACCGCGGCAACAGCAAGCAAGGAAGATGTGGGATTAGTGCTACTGGAGATTCAAAGGCTAAGAAAAGAACTAGCTGATTTGAAACAAACGAAAGGCGATGTTTAAGATATTCAAAATTCGATCGTTGCTCAGGCAAGTCTTTCGTGCCATATACATTCTCTATGTGTTGTGCGGCTATTTCTGGGTGACGTGGATGGGAAACAATCGCCTCACAATTTTCCTGGTTCCAAGGATTTACAAAACTGAAGGAACGGTTCGTTCCAAAGAAGAAAGACTCTGTATCGTTATTGTAAGGCTCGGCCCCACTTTCATAAAGTTTGGTCAAATACTGGCTGACAGACCGGACATTGTTTCAAGCAAATTCCGCGAGCAACTCAAAAAACTACAGTCCAACGTAAAGCCCTTTGATGATGATTTGGCTTTCACCCTGATAGAACAAGAATTAGGCGAGCCTATAGAACACAAGTTTCAATACATCAATAAAACATGCATTGGGTCGGCTTCCATAGGGCAGGTGTACAGAGGGAAGCTGAAAACGGGTGAAGATGTAGTTATCAAAATTCAACGTCCAAACATCAAGGACAAAATCAAACTCGATTTGCAAATACTTGAGTTCATGGTAAAGCGGGTAGCACGTGAATATCCTGAGTTGGTAGTAATGAATGTTCCTGCTTTTGTAGATGAGTTTGCAGAAACACTGATGAACGAACTGAACTACTTCAATGAAGTAGCGAATGCGGTACGTTTCGAGGACATGTTTAGCAAAGTGGAGTATTGCAAGATTCCGAAAATGTTCACTTCGCTTTGTACCAACAAGCTGATTGTGATGGAGTACATAGACGGTGTTGCCCCTGACAATAGGGAGATCTTGTTTGCAAAAGGTCTTGACCCATCCGAAGTGGCAAAAAATGGCGTGAATATTTTCCTGAAGATGATCTTTGAACATGGTTTCTTCCATGCTGATCCACATGCGGGCAATATGTTCATTCTGCCCGGAAACACACTTGGCCTTATTGACTTTGGAATGACCGGTTCACTGAAGCCTTCGCACATGGAGTTTCTTGCTTCGTTTACGCTCGGGTTGGCCAATAAGAATGCAGAGAAGCTGACAGATGCATTGCTTAAGGTAAGCGGCACACAATTTTTCAAAGACAAAGAAGATCTTGAGTTCCGGTTGCAGGAAATACTGAATCGATATGGTTCCATGAACTATGACACCATCAACTTCAGTGCAGTGCTGCAAGATTGTGTGAAGGTGATAGTTCGCTTTGAACTGCAGATACCTAGCAGCATTTACCTTTTGATTAAAGCACTTGCAACACTTGAGAAGTTCGGATATGCCCTGGATCCTGACATTACCCTTGCAGGACATATTCGACCATTCGCTATTGCATTGATCAAGAAGAAGTATTCTCCAAAAACGATAGCGGGCAATGTGTTTGATGTGCTGAAGAACTACCTGCACCTCATCCGAACCTTCCCCTCAGAGTTAAGCGAGATATTGAACAACGTGAAGCAAGGAAAGCTCATTCACGATATACGCATCAATGATGATCAATTATTTGAAGGCGCTTTCAAACAAGCAGGGCAAAAAATTACGCTCGTATTGTTGACTGTTGGTGCGCTCATAGGCTCGGGCCTTGTGCTGGTGTGGCGTCCGGAATGGCGTCTTGCGGAGATTGTTTTCACCTGCTCATCCATCCTTGCCGGTTGGATTGTGCTGCGACTCTTGATAAAGACTAAGTTGTGAAACAGGCTTTGCGGGAACCTCCAAAAACCTCAAATACTGCGTTACACACATTTTTCAGAATCCTCATTTACCAATCGTAAACTCCGGTTCTGAAAAATGTGCAAGCCTTGTCTTTAAGGTTTTTATAGATTCCCTTTTGTAAGCCCATTTTTCATTTAGGTTTACCACCGATAAGCGCGCAATGGAACGCGCTTTTTACATAATCAACTACAAGGAAAAAAGCGCCATGTCTTCTACCAATTTCACCAGCCGCCACATAGGCCCACGCAATGAGGAAGTAAACGAAATGCTGCATGCCATTGGTGCAAAGAGCATTGATGAATTGATTGATCAAACTGTACCTGCCGCCATACGAAACACAAAGCCTCTGGCCATCAGCAGCGAGATGAGCGAGCACGATTACCTGGGCATGATGTGGGAAAAAGCGAGCAAGAACAAAGTGAATAAATCATACATCGGTATGGGTTATTCGCAAACGATAGTTCCGCCTGTTGTGCTGCGCAACGTGCTGGAAAACCCAGGGTGGTACACGGCCTATACACCTTATCAAGCGGAGATAGCACAAGGCCGTTTGGAGATGCTCTTGAATTTCCAAACCATGACCAGTGACCTTACAGGCTTGCCCATTGCAAGTGCATCATTGTTGGACGAAGGCACAGCTGCTGTGGAGGCGATGATCATGTTCATGCACAGCATTTCCAAAGAGAAAGAACAAGCAGGTGCCAACAAATTCTTCGCTGATAAAGAAGTATTTCCGCAAACGCTGGACATACTGAAAGGCCGCGCGAAGCATTTGAAAATAGAAGTGGTGGTGGGGGACTATAGCACGCACACATTCGACAACTCATACATAGGTGCGCTGGTGCAATACCCTAACAACAGCGGACAAATTTCAGATTACAAATCATTTGCAGATAAAGTGCATGCAACAGGAGCATTCGTTGCTTGTGCAGCTGACCTGATGGCACTCACACTCATCACTCCTCCGGGCG
>JBJXFP010000038.1:0-8130 GCA_046155615.1 Flavobacteriales bacterium
CTTCGCCCATCAGGCGTTATCCTGATGTGATGGTGCATCGCTTATTGCAACACTATTTGGATGGTGGCAAGAGTGTGAGTGAAGCCGACTACGATTTGAAATGCAAACACAGTTCGCAGATGGAAAAGCGCGCTGCTGATGCCGAGCGTGCAAGTGTGAAATACAAACAAGTAGAATTCATGCTGAAGAATGTGGGGAGCATGTTTGAAGGCATCATCTCAGGCATCACAGCACGCGGCTTCTATGTGGAGGTGGGCGAAACCAAAAGCGAAGGCATGGTGAATATCAAATCGCTGGAAGGCGACATCTATGAGTTTGATGCGGATCGTTACATCATTCGTGGCCTTCGCAAGAGAGGAGAGTTTCACATGGGCGATAAGGTGATGATAAAAGTGCTTGGCGGAGATTTGCAAAAGAGGACGTTGGATTATGAGTTGGTGAGGTGATCAATTCATCGCCATCAACCTCCCCTGCTTCGTTTCACTCTCCGTTTTCAGCACTACTTCATAACAACCCGCAGTCAGTCTGATCCGATAGTTGAGTTCGTTGATGCCTTTATGAAGTACAAAAGTTTCTGAAGAAATCAAGCAGTCAGATTCAGCATTAGTAAAAATGAAAAAGCCCCCGCGTGCAGAGGCTTTTAGGGTGGGCCCACTTGGAATCGAACCAAGCACCTACTGATTATGAGTCAGTTGCTCTAACCGAATGAGCTATAGGCCCTGCTAAACCCTTCAATAAACGAATAACTCAAATTAAAGAAGGGGCGCAAAAATATCCAACTCAATCCATCGTGCAAGAAGTTTGTTCGGTTCAATGGAAAACAACATGTGCCATTCAGGCTTTGTATAGTGCTTTCTTCTCAGTGCGCATCTTGCGAAACCAAGAAGGATCATAAGTGAACACGTGTATCATCATCATACCAATGGTAAGGTCGGCAAAGTCCACCACAACCAATATGCTCAGGTGCAAGGCCACCATCAGTGTCCATGCCCACTTGCGGCCCTTCGCAAAAAGACAAAGTGGAAGAAAAGTGATCTCGATGGCGAGCACGATGTAAGAAAAAATTTGAAGCACCACCTCAGGTGCATTGAGCAGCATGGTGCGCAAGTCACTGTTTCTGGCAAGTGGATTTTCGAGCAAGTGGCGCATACCGCTTCCATCGCACCAACTGGGTGCATTCAGCTTATCAATACCACTGATGGTATAGCTCAGCGCCATGATTATCCAGGCACCGTACAATAGGATTCGCGGCATTTGCCAGTCAGCTTTTTTCTTGGGCAACAATGCGAATGACTCGCCATGTGGCACCACCGCCATCACCAACAGCAGCCACCCTACAAAAGGCATTGAGGGATTGCTGATAAAATTGTTTCGGTTGAAGAGCATAACCCAGCCCAGCCAAAGCAGCAGTGCTACCCAGCGCCTGCCAATGCCAATGGCAAGTAGTGCGCTGAGCATCGCCATGGCTATTACAAAGACCTGCGTTTGAAATGGAGTATCAAACGTGTTGAGGAGGTTTGGGAAAACACCGTAAGTGAGATTCAACTTTTCATCGGCCAGCATTCCGGCATTACTCCACATTTCTGGCGCAAAACCCACAAGCAATAGGAAATGTATGCACATGTACATGGCCAGCACCACGCGAAAGATGCCAAACTGCTTTGCACTATATGTCTGTGTCAGTCGCATTGTGGATGCAGTGTCCAGTGTGCAGTGCTGCCTGCTGTTTTTGATTGAATGTAGATGCGATAGTTTTTTCCTTCAGTTGGTAAATTCATTTCGCGTTGCAGGCTGCCATCGCATAGCGCATATTGCAAAATGCTTTGCCATATCTCTTCTTTCAATACCGGCCCATAACTGATGGCTGCGCCATACACATTGCGCCTGTTGTATGGGCCGGCCAGCAAGCTGTATTCGGCAGGTGTTATTTGTATACGCTGTGTTTCGCCAGAGTCATTTTCGAATTCTACAAAAAAATCTGCTGCAAATGTTTCCACGCCTTTTACCTCGCCAAATACAAGTGGCAGGGGTGCGCTGCATGTGGCAGCGCCAAGACCGCGAATGAGCGAAACACCACTTACATATCCGATGATTTGCAATAACCCTATGAGCAACACCAATACATAAAGCACTTGTTGCAGTTTATTTTTTCTTGTGGGCATTGTTCACGTTTTTGAATAAAAGCATATCAAGCAGCCTGCGCTCTCGCTCCGGTTTGTATCCACATTCATCATACATCTCCTTCGGGTTTTTGAAGGTGCCAAACATCATGTCCCAAATGGGGAAGTCAGAAAAATTGTAGTAGTGTTTGTTGCGCTGATGATGTATGCGGTGCATCTCTGGCCGTTGAAAAATGTAACCGAGCCAATGCGGGGTTTTGATATTCATGTGGTAGAAATATTCGCCCACGCCTGCATACAGCATACTCCACGCAGCACCTTCTATACTGAGGCCCATCACTATGAAGTTGATGAAGCCGATGATGATGCTGTTGCAAATAATCTCGACAGGATGTTTGTAGAATGAGGTTATGGTTTCGATGCGCTGCGGGCTGTGATGCACCTGGTGCATACTGAGCCAAAGAAAATTGACGGTGTGGCGCCACCGGTGCCACCAATAGTAGAAAAAGGTGACAACGAAATATCCAAGAAATCCGGCAACAGGCTGGGGCATGTGGTCAGATAAGTGAAAGAGTGAGTTGCCATGAAACCAATTATCCCAAGTGTATTTGCCGAGGTACAAAATGCCGAGCTGAAAAACATTCAGTATCACCACGCGCAGCCACCAGCCCTTCACTTGTGGTAGTTTTTGATCTGGAATGATGCGTTCAAGTATGATCAGGAATAGTCCAATCGCTACAATGTATTCTGTCATGTGTTCTGAAAATTGATGTGGCAAATTAGAACGATGATCGTTGATGCGGTGAAAATGAAATGATGCAGAAACGTATTTTGAGGAAAGCCGCGATCTGTGTTTTCTTCAAGCTACTGGTTCAATAAGTCTTCATCGACCGCGGTGAATTGATTTGGACATTACTCAATGAGTATGTGGGTAAGATATAAGTATGATAGAATTGGACACGGATGGAACAGATGGAAACCGATTGACACGGATTTCCAACATTCAAACTTTGCGACTCTGCGTCTTTGCGATCAATCAAATTGCCTTCCTCACCACCTCATCCTTCAGCAACGCGGCATTCTTATTGGCCAATTGCCCGCAGGCGGCATCTATGTCTTTGCCGCGAGACTTACGCACGTTCACTATCAGATTTCTGCTTTCAAGAAATTGAGCGAATGCATCCACGCGTTCTGGTGAGGCTTGCTGGTACTCACCATCGTCAATCGGATTGTATTCAATGATGTTGATTTTTACCGGAAGATTCTTGCAGTAGTTGGCGAGTTCATGCGCGTCTTTCAGCGAGTCGTTAAAGTCTTTGAAGATGATGTATTCAAACGTTACGCGTGTTCCTGTTTTCTCATAAAAGTATTTCAACGCTTCTGCAATGGACTCCAGATTATTGCTCTCATTGATGTCCATGATTTTGTTGCGCTTCTCGTCATTGGCTGCATGAAGTGAAAGTGCAAGATTGAATTTCGCCCCATCGTCACCCAGCTTCTTTATCATCTTGGCCACACCCGCTGTGCTTACAGTGATGCGTTGTGGAGACATTCCCAATCCTTCAGGCGAAGTGATTTTCTCCACAGATGTCATCATGTTTTTGTAGTTGAGCAGTGGCTCGCCCATGCCCATATATACAATGTTGCTTAGCGGAATTTTGTAGCGTGTCTCTGCTTCATTCTTCAGGTAAACAACTTGGTCATAAATTTCTCCTGCTGTCAGATTGCGCAGCATCTTTAATCTGCCAGTACCACAGAATTTGCATGAAAGACTGCATCCCACTTGCGATGAAATGCACGCAGTCATGCGTGAGTTGGTCGGAATCAAAACACCCTCAACAATTTTTCCGGGTTCTACTTCAAACGCACATTTGATGGTGCGGTCGCTGCTTACTTGCTCATCAGCAAGTTTGATTTTGTTGAGTGTAAAATTTTCTGAAAGCATTTTGCGTGTGGCAACAGAAAGGTTCGACATCTCGTCAAAACTGCCCGCAGATTTTTGCCACAGCCATTCCATCACTTGCTTGGCGCGAAATTTTTTCTCGCCATGCGATTCAAAAAAACTAAGTAGCTCTTCGTTGGTGAGGTTGCGTATGTCTTTTAGTTTTTCCATTTTACTACCTTATAGTTTCCGAAGAACCTATAAGGTTTTTGATCACGAATTCATAAAGTCTTCTATCTCTTCCACTTCCGTCAGGAAGTCTTTGAACATATCATCATTCCCGTTCTTACCAATCACAATGTTGTTCTCTATGCGGATGCCAAGGCCTTCCGCGGGGATGTATATACCCGGCTCCACAGTAAACACATTGCCTTCTTGCACAGGTTTGTGCCAGTGTCCTACATCGTGCACATCAATACCCAGAAAGTGTGAGGTGCCATGCATGAAATATTTTTTGTATGCCGGCCAATCTTTGTTTTCGTTCTTCACGTCATCTGTCGTGATCAACTTTAGATCAACCAATTCTTTGGTCATCATTTCACCAACAGCCTTGTGATACTCGTGCATGAAGATACCGGGCTTCAGTAAATTCTTTGCTCCTTGCATCACACGCAACACTGCGTTGTAAACTTCTTTCTGTCTTGCAGAAAATTTTCCATTCACGGGAATGCAGCGAGTCATATCAGCGCAATAGTTGCCGTATTCGGCACCAACATCCATCAGCAGTAAGTCACCGTCTTTGCATGGTTTGTTGTTGTCCACGTAATGCAGCACACAGGCACTTTCGCCCGAGGCTATGATGGGCGTGTATGAAAAACCGCGCGAACCTTTGCGCAAGAATTCATGCATGTATTCCGCTTCCAGTTCATACTCCATTACACCGGGTTTTACAAACTTGGTCACCCGTTCGAAACCACTGCGGGTGATGTCTATTGCCTTTTGCAATTGAGCAATTTCCTCTTTGTCTTTTACTGCACGTAATTCATATAGCAAAGGCGCACTGCGCTCTATCTGAAAGTGTGGAAATTTTTCTCTGAACCATTTTGAAAAACGCATCTCGCGTGTTTCCACTTCAACGGTGGCACGCATGTGTGGATTATCATTCAGATAAACGCAAGAAGCCTCGGCAAGTAGCAGGCGCAATGTTTTTTCAAACTCAGTCAGCCACATGATGGTCTTCACTCCGGTCTGTTCGCGGGCTTGTTCTTTGCTCAGTTTGGCCCCTTCCCAAATGGCAATCAGTTCGCTCGTTTCTTTCAGGAAAAGAATTTCGCGGTGCTGCGCATGAAATGCATCAGGAAAAACAAGCAAGATGCTTTCCTCCTGATCTACGCCACTGAGGTAAAAAATATCAGCCGCTTGCTTGAAGGGTAAATGCCCATCCGCACTCGTTGGATAAGTGTCATTGCTGTTGATGATGGCAAGGCCGCCTTTTTTGAGTTGCGCAGCGAAGCGGGTGCGGGCTGCGGTGTAGAAGGTTGAGGAGAGTTGGGTGTAGCGCATTGCAAGGTTGAAAAATGATAGCGCAATTTATTGAACTCAGTTATCACTGACGCAGAGCTATCTTTTTTAATAGTGGAAAAATTTCAGCCAGCTTTTGGAGACTCACTTTTTGCAGCATCTTTGATGATCTAAAGAAATGTTTTTTTCATTTAATTCCTCAATCAAAATGATTTACAAATCTAATTTATCGTTGCGCTCAGCAAGGCAGTCAGCAGTCAGCAGTCAGCAGTCAGCAGTTACAACTAACTGCTAAATCTAACTCGCCAAATTGGCAAACGGCATATGATGACCGAAAAAATATCTTGCCTTCATTGCGAACGCAGGGTGTTTTGAAGTTTATTTTGATTTCTTTATTCACTTTTCACAGCTCCTTTTTCATAAGCCAATGCGACCCTCTATCGGTGATTCCTGGATTGACCACCAACAGCACTTGTCTGCAAGGCGAAGGCACAGGTGCGATTTCATTCAATATTTATGGCGGTTGCGCTCCGTATGGCTATTCGGTTCAGTTGCTTTGGGCAGAAGAAGTTTGGACAACCGGCACTGCGACACAGGAGGGTTCTGTTTCACTTTCCAACATGGTGCCCGGTGTTTATGAAATTATTGTTACAGATTTTGCTGCGCAAACAGCAAGCGTGGTCGTTGATGGTATCGCATCCAACAACATGAATATTGTAGTTGGCAATGTGGAATCCGATGATTGTTCCGGTATTGCTGATTTGGATATTTATACAACAGTAAGCGGTCAGCCTGCTGCAGGATATCAGGTAGCACTGTGGCCAGAACAACCTCAAGCAACAGTCACCAATGTAAATGCAGAAGGTTATGCGCATATCGAAGGTCTGAGCGGTGATTTTCCAACTTACATCATCGTTTACAATCTGGAAGGCTGCGGCACATGGTATAAGTGGAATCCAACAGGAAGCCCATTGATTGTTATATCAACTATTCATGATGCACCTTGCAATGAACCATTTAGTGGTGCTGTTGGCATTGATGTAAGTGGTGGTACAGGAAATTACGCTTACAACTGGACAGGGCCAGGAAACCAAACATTCACAACCCAAAATATTACCAACCTATGTGCAGGTACCTATACGTTGACTATCACAAGTGGCAACTGCACATACATAGACGACTTTGTAGTGGCTGGCCCGGCATACACTGATTATGGTGATGTACACATTACAACAAATACCACATGGAATACTCCGCATGAAGTATGTGGAAATGTAATAGTAGAAGCAGGTGCGATATTCAGAATAAACGACACAGAAGTCACCTTCGCAATGGATCACGGCTTTATTGTGGAGCAAGGTGGATATTTAAAAGCAGCCAACAGCACGTTCGATTCCAATTGCCCCGATATAAGATGGAAAGGATTTCAGGCTATTGATGATCCGCTTTTGCCCTATGCAACAATTGCTGATCCTTTGTTTCCGAATAACGCATTGCTCGATTTGGAACTTGTGAATTGCATAGTGCAAAATGCAACGGTGGGTGTTCTTTGTGGAAACTCAGATGCCCAGAATTTTCCACAAAATAGTGCCGGTGGTGCCTCACTGCAAGTTCAGTATTGCACCTTTCTGAACAACTGGCGCGACATCTACATGGCAGATTGCAATCAAGCCAATTTGGATGTGAGCATCTTCAACAACGATTTTGAAATAAACAATGATTCATACACCCAACCGAACAGAGTGCGTGTGCAAATAAACCGAATAGGTAAACTGATATTTAGCTACAATAATATGGAGAGTAAATATTCCGCTACACTGAATAATTTTCTTCAATCCACAGCAGTGATAGGTTCATTCTGGGGTTATTTCTATGGCAACACCATCAGTGGTTTTGGCAATGGATTGATAGCGACCATGTCCACCATTAGTTCACCCGATGCGCACTTCGACTTTCGTGGTTGTGTTTTCCGCTGCTACCATGGTGCCAATCTGATGAATTATGGCATGGTACCTATTTTATTCTTCCAACCCTCCACTCCTTACAATGCTTTTTTTGATTTACAGAGTTATTCAGGATTCTATTATCACATCAATCAGGCTTTGGTCAATTTCAATACCACCTCCAATGCCTTTGGTGCCAACTGCTATGGACTGCGCCTGCAACGTTGCTACAACTATAGCATTGAGAACACCATGTGCAATATGAATGAGAACAATGAACCCTCTCCTGCTTTACCCAATAGATTAGGCTTTGTGATAGATGACTGCCGCGCCAACCAGGCGGGCTATATCAACAATGTATGGATAGGCCGATGCACCGTAGGCCTTATGTATAGAAACAGAAACAGGAATAATTCTCAATTTGGTATTATCGGAGCTAACCCACGCTGCATTCAGTTTGTAGAAAATCATGAGGATATGATAGTGATGCGCGACCCGGGCATCACCATGAATGGGTTTGTGGGTATATCTCCACTTATTGGAACCAATGATCTAAGCAACGGCCTCGATATGTCACTTAGCCCCAACCCCACCGGCAGCGGCAATACTGATGTAAGGGTAACCAATGAAATATTCAACTTTGGCAACACGCACACCTTCAATT
>JBJXFP010000044.1:0-36851 GCA_046155615.1 Flavobacteriales bacterium
GACTCAGGTGAGAACTCTTGATGGGTAAACAAATCGAGATCAATCGAATTGCGATGTCCGATTTGTAATGCGAGATTGGTGCAAATTATTCAACTCATGGAGCGATTGCAAACGCTGAAGCAATGCAAAAGTCTCAGGTGCTATTATCTGAGGGTCTTTATGCAGCATGAAGCATGTCGGAGTTTAAGAAGAATCGTGCAAAATCATTAGCTCGCTCATTCAGTTGTGCCGACCATTCCAGTGTTTCCAATATCTGTTCACGGGTGTAGCTCTTCACCATTTCGCGCCATTCTTCCAAAGTCCCTCTTTCCAATATTCGTTCTATTACGATTTTGTAAGAATGCTCGTAGTTGAAAGTAGTAAGGTCGTATTCCCATAACAATGTTGGGCTGATGGTGGGTTTGCGAAACATGTATGATTTACTTTTTGGAAAGCTTAAATGTACATCATTCATCATGAAAAGACGATCTCACAATCGGCTTTTTTTCACAATAAAAAAGGGACACCCGTGTGTCCCTTTTCATGTTTCCATGATTCAAAATGTTTCAATATCTGTATGCGTCATTCTTGAACGGACCACTTACCGGCACACCAATATAGTCTGCTTGTGATTGGGTGAGTACATCCAACTCTACTCCAATTTTCGCAAGGTGCAGGCTGGCTACTTTTTCATCTAAGTGCTTAGGCAATACATAGACTTTGTTTTCATACTTGTCTGTATTCATCCAAAGTTCCAATTGTGCCAGTGTTTGGTTGGTGAATGAGTTGCTCATTACAAAACTTGGGTGGCCTGTGGCGCAGCCCAGGTTTACCAAACGGCCTTCAGCAAGTACAATTATGTCTTTGCCATCCACTGTGTATTTGTCCACCTGTGGTTTGATGGTGTCTTTGGTTTTGCCATGGTTGTTGTTCAGCCAGGCCATATCAATTTCATTGTCGAAGTGGCCAATGTTGCACACCACAGCGTTGTGCTTCATGGCTTTGAAGTGGCGATCCACGATAATGTTGTGGTTACCTGTAGCCGTAACTATGATATCAGCTTCCAGAATAGCAGTATCCATCTTCTTTACCTCGAAGCCTTCCATGGCGGCTTGTAGTGCACATATCGGGTCTATTTCTGTAACGATGACGCGCACACCTGCATTGCGAAGTGAGTCAGCACTTCCTTTTCCAACATCGCCATAACCTGCTACCACAGCCACTTTACCGGCCATCATCAGGTCAGTTGCTCTGCGAATGGCATCTACTAAACTTTCGCGGCAGCCATACTTGTTGTCAAATTTGCTCTTAGTTACACTGTCGTTGATGTTGATGGCGGGCAACAACAATGATCCATTTTTCTCACGCTCATACAGGCGAAGCACACCCGTGGTGGTTTCTTCAGAAATGCCTTTGATGGCACCAACCAATTCCGGGAATTTGTCGAAAACCATGTTGGTGAGGTCACCGCCATCATCGAGAATCATATTCAACGGTTGGCTGTCTTTGAATGCATGCAGTGTTTGTTCAATACACCAATCGAACTCTTGTGCATTCATGCCCTTCCACGCAAATACCGGAATGCCCGCGGCAGCAATAGCTGCGGCTGCATGGTCTTGCGTGGAGAAAATGTTGCACGAGCTCCATGATACTTCTGCACCCAACTCAGTCAATGTTTCTATCAACACTGCTGTTTGAATGGTCATGTGCAGACAGCCTGCGATACGCGCATTTTTCAATGGCTTGCTCGCGCCAAATTCTTTGCGCAGGCTCATCAGGCCGGGCATTTCGGCTTCTGCCAGTTTGATTTCTTTGCGGCCCCATTCTGCGAGGCTCATGTCTTTTACTTTGTAGTTTGTGGTTGCCACGGTTGCTGTACTCATTTGTTTATTTATCTTGTTGAATTAAAGTCTTTTACAAAAGGGGCGCGAATATAATAGCTCACTTTGGGTGAGCCAAACAAGCGGCTGCATAAGACTATTCTCCTGGCCTGCTTCGCTACACTTGCCGCCAACTTGCCACGCATTCATTTTCATAACGAATCATCAGACCAGCCCGCTCTTGCCTTATGGCATATAGTAGAAGCAACTTCTGCATTGCAGGAATTGGCCATGCTCGCTGAGAAGGATTTTGCAATTCTCGATAGCATCAAATTGGAAAAACGCAAGAGGGAATGGCTCTCTGTCAGGCTCCTGCTCAATGAATTTGCATTGGGCAAGCTGCTCCGCTTTTTACCAAACGGAAAACCAATACTTGAAGGTAATATGCACATTAGCATTTCGCACAGTGGTGATTTGGGTGCAATAATTCTGCACCATGAAAATATCGGATTAGACATTCAAACTTTGGATGAAAGAATTTTGCGCATAGAGCGAAAATTCGTCAACAGTGACGAGCAAAACTTTATATATGAAATGAATGAGAAAGCTACCTGCCTTACCATGATTTGGTGCGTGAAGGAAGCTGTATTCAAGTACTTCGGGCAAGAGGTGGATTTCTCACAAGACATCCGGGTGCATTCATTCCAGACTACTGACTCAACATTGCACGCCACATATCAGGGCAAGCATGGACATTACCATTTTCATCTGAAACATTTCATGGTGAACAATTGCCATGTGGTGCACACCAGCGAGGTGCATCAGGTTAGTTGACCACGTGGTGGCGGATGGCTTCGGTCCACACCGCGTACCCCTCAGGGCTTATGTGAATTCCATCGTAAGTATAATTGGCATTCAGTGCCTCTTCTTTTTCGAATAACGCATACAAGTCTATATAAGTGTAGCCATAGGTAGCACAAATGGAAGCTAGGTATTCATTCAAAGTTTTTACCTGATCTATATACTTCTGATTGCTTTCGGCTGTGCCACCCACCAGCCGGGTCGGCAATGTGCTCTGCACGTAAACTTGAGTCTGAGGACACTCCTGCTTAAAGGTGGACAATATGTTGGCATAACGCTGGTGGAGGACAGCCTGCGAAATACCGGTGGTGATGTCGTTGATGCCAATCATAAGAAAAATCTTTGCGGGCTGTAGCTGCCGGGCGATGTCCATGCGCATGAGTATACCAGTTGTGTACTCGCCTCCGATGCCCATGTTCACAACTGTATTGTCTGCAAATGCGCGCTGCAAATCGTAACCTTCGGTAATGCTGTCACCGATAAAAAGCTTTGCTGTGTTGGGTTCCATTTTTACCTTTTTGAATTCGCTCACTTTGTCGCTCCACTTTGTGAGCTTGTAGTATTCATCTTCAGTGCGCCACACATATTTGGTTTTGCTGCATGAGGCAGAAAACATTCCCAGTGCGGCCATCATCGCAAAGCATATTTTTCTAAACACATTCATTCCATTCTTTAAATAGTGATCACAGCCAGCGCATCAATGCAGAATTTTGAATACAAGTTCTTTCATCAGGTCTCCATCTTCGGCTGAGACATTTTCTACACCTTTTGTTTTCTTGTCTGTGCTGCGCAGGTAGCTGATTATTTTCTCTGCCTTGCGCGCATCATAATTTTTGGATGCTTCTTTGAAATCGTTGAGCGCCCATGGTGCGATACCAATCTCCTTTGCAGCCTGCGACTTGTCGGTGGTGCCGAGATAAGCCGCCAACTGACTGAAATGACGGTACAACATGGGTATAGTCATCTGAATTGGATTGGCCTTTGGATTGGCTTCGAAGTAGTTGATGATGCGGTTGCTCTTCAACACATCCTTCACATTCAGCGCCTTTATCAATTCAAATACGTTGTAGTCTTTGCTGATGCCGATGTTGTCCTCAATGTGCTGCGTGGTGATCTGACTGCCTGCGGGAAGAATCACTGCGAGCTTGTTCACTGCATTTACCACCTTACTTAAGTCAGTTCCTAAATAATCTGCAAGCAAAATGGCTGCGTTGTTCTGAATCTTGTAGCCTCGCTGTTCGGTGTATTTGGTAATCCACTCCGGCAGCTTGTAGTCTTTTATTTTTTCAGAGTCGAACACCACACCTACTTTGTCCATTAGCTTGTAGAGCTTGGTGCGCTTGTCCAATTTTTTATGCTTGTATGTGAACACAAGCATGGTAGATGGTGTCGGATTTTTCAGATAAACCTCGAGGCCTTCCAGGTCTTCTGCCTTTTTCCACTCGCGCATTTCCTGTGCTTCCTTCACTATCACCACCTGCTTGTCGCCCATCATAGGGAAGCCCTTGGCAAGGGAAATCACGTCAGGCATTTTTACTTCTCTTCCATACACTATGCTTTGACAGAATGCTTTGCTGGCTTCGTCCAGTACATGTTCTTCAATATGATCGGTGATTACATCTATGAAGTATGGCTCCTCTCCCATGAGCACATAGACGGGCTTGTAGTTCTTTGCTGATATGTCGCGGATGACCTGGTAGTGATCCATCAATTGAATGAAGCTAATTTTTCTTCCAGTACTTTGATTTTACCCAATGCATCGCTTTGCTTCCTGCGCTCCATCTCCAACACGTTGGCGGGTGCATTGGATGCGAAGCGTTCATTGTTCAGCTTTGCTTCTACTGAATTCAAAAAGCCACGTGTGTAGTGAAGCTCTTCGTTGATTTTCTTCTTCTCCACTTCCACATCCACATTGGCTGTGAAGGGGATGAAGTATTCATTGCCTTTCACCATGAATGAAAATGCATTGGCTGGTTTCTCAGTAACTGATTCGACAGAAGACAAATTGCAAAGGTGCTTCAGTGCTGTGATGTATGTCTGATCATATGGGGCATTGGCTTTTACCTGAAGTGCGAGAGCATCTTTGTTTGCGATGTTGTTGTGTTTGCGCACATTGCGAATGCCGGTTACTTCTTCCGCAAAAACATTGAACTGTGTAAGGAGGTTATCATTACATGGCTGCTGCACCGGCCATGAGGCTATGCAAATGCTTCCGCTACCGGGTGCTCTTTCACGAAGGTACTGCCAAATCTCTTCGGTGAGGAAGGGCATGAAGGGATGAAGGACTTTGAGCAGATTCTCAAGTATCTCAACCGAAGCATTGAAGGTTGCCCTATCGATGCCGCTGCCAAAAGCCGGTTTTATCATTTCCAGATACCACGCGCAGAAGTCGTCCCACACTAATTTGTAGGTGGACATAAGTGCTTCACTGATGCGAAATTTGTCGTAATCATCATTCAACTCTGCGAGCACGGAGTTGAACTTGCTCTTCATCCATGCTATGGCAACATGGGCTGATTCGGGTTGCGTTAGACTGCTGTCCACTTTTTCTTCCCAACTGTTTATCAGGCGGAATGCGTTCCAGATTTTGTTGGCGAAGTTTCTTCCCTGTTCGCAGAGTGCTTCGTCAAACGGCAAATCATTTCCCGCAGGTGATGAAAGCAACATGCCCACACGCACACCATCTGCTCCGTGTTTGGCCATCAGTTCTATCGGGTCGGGTGAGTTGCCAAGTGATTTGCTCATCTTTCTGCCCTGCTTGTCGCGCACGATGCCTGTGTAGTAAACGTTGCGGAAAGGAAGCTCACCACGGTATTCGTAGCCTGCTATAATCATACGTGCTACCCAGAAGAACATGATCTCCGGTGCGGTAACGAGGTCGTTGGTGGGGTAGTAATAATCTACTTCTTCTTTTTTGTAAAAACCATCGAAGACACTGATGGGCCAAAGCCATGATGAGAACCATGTGTCGAGGACATCGGGGTCTTGCCGGAGATCGGTGATTTGTAATTTTTGATTTTTGATTGCTAATTGTTGAAAGGCTTCTTCCTGAGTTTTTGCGACAGCGAACGAACCATCGGGGGCGAACCACGCGGGTATGCGATGGCCCCACCAAAGCTGGCGGCTGATGCACCAGTCCTTCACATGCTCCATCCAGTTGCGGTAACTGTTTTTGAACTTGGGAGGGAAGAAGCGGATGTTGTCGTTCATCACATTTTCCAATGCGGGCTTGCTCAACTCCTTCATGCTTACCCACCACTGCAGGGAAAGGCGCGGCTCTACCACCGCATCGCTGCGTTCGCTATAGCCTACTTTGTTGGTGATGTCTTCTACCTTTTCTAAATGACCAATTTCTTCTAAGTGCTGCACAATGAGTTCGCGCACCTTGAAACGATCCATTCCAACATACAATTCTCCGGCTTCGCTGATGGTGCCATCGTCATTCATCATGTTGATGGTTTGGAGCTTGTGTTTTTCACCGAGCATGAAGTCGTTCATGTCGTGGGCAGGTGTTACCTTGAGGCAGCCTGTGCCGAATTCCATCTCTACATAATCATCAGTGATAACTGGAACCTCGCGGGTAACGAGCGGCACTATAACAGACTTGCCATGCAGGTGTTTGTAACGCGGATCTTTGGGGTGTACACACACGGCAGTGTCGCCAAGGATGGTCTCAGGCCTTGTGGTGGCAATGGTGATGAAGGCCTCACTCCGGCCCTCTCCAGAGGAGGGGGTGTCCGCATCATCATCTACAATGGTGTACTTGATGTAGTAGAGCTTGGAGCTTACTTCTTTATAGATAACCTCCTCATCACTGAGGGCAGTGAGGGCTGCGGGGTCCCAGTTTATCATGCGCTCACCGCGATAGATTTTTCCCTTTTTGTAAAGGTCAATGAAGGTGTCTATTACGCTGTCGTAATACTTCTCGTCCATGGTGAAGCGCGTGCGATCCCAATCGCAACTTGCTCCAAGTTTCTTCAATTGTTCGAGGATGATGCCGCCATGTTTGTGTGTCCATTCCCATGCGTGTTCAAGAAATTTTTCGCGGCTGAGGCTGCTTTTCTTTATTCCTTCTTTGCGCAGCTTCTGCACCACCTTGGCCTCGGTAGCTATGCTGGCGTGGTCGGTACCGGGCACCCACAATGCATTCTTGCCCTGCATGCGCGCTCTGCGCACGAGCAAGTCCTGGATGGTATTGTTGAGCATGTGGCCCATGTGCAATACGCCTGTGACATTGGGAGGAGGAATGACGATGGTGAAAGGCTCGCGGTGGTCGGGTACGCTTTTGAAAAGCTGGTGCTGCATCCAGTAGTCGTACCACTTGGATTCGGCAGTGGCGGGGTCGTATTTGCTGGGGATATCGGTCATCTGATTAGGTAATAAAACGGGGTGAAGATAAAAGGGTGATGCAAGGCGGAAGGGGGAATGCCAACCCCCGATCCCTAAAGGGAGAGTTGTGGGGTGCTTATCTCATGGGTTCAGCATGTTCGCTTATTACAGTTTCCCCCTTTAGGGGTTAGGGGTGGCAAAGCAGCCCAAAAAATCTACTCCGATGCCACACATCTTTCCGTGTGACGTGCGAAAAACTTTTCTGATGCCACACAGGCGTCTGTGTTCTGCCAAGTAAGTCTTTTTTATGTGACACGGACTTCCGTGTTCTGCCAATAATTCTTTTCCGCCCCAACACAGACGTCCGTGTTGCGTGCGAAAAACATTTTTTCATCAACACGGGCTTCCGTGTGACATGCGAGTAACTTTTTTTATACAACACAGAAGCACGTGTGGTATGCGAAAAACTTTTCTGGCAGAACACAGACGTCTGTGTTCTGCCAGAAAAGAAATTTTGTCATAAATCGTTGCTCCGATCGGGTGCAAAGTAAAATTTCAGTATGCCCGGAAAGCCCCGGTGGGTAGGTATTTGCAAAAATTCGTTAAAAACAAAATCAACACAATAAATAGAAAAGTGCTGCCGTTATCCATGCGTGAAATTTTTGTTTAACTCATAAATACTTTCTCAAAATGGCAACACAAACCTGGCATTATGCGCAAAATCAGTTTAACACTGCCACGCGTGACAATTTCAAAAAAGGCCTGCAAATAGGCCAATACACAGACGGTGTACTGGAAAGCAAACAAGCCGCTGCCGACCCTGATGATGTAGCGATGTACACCGCAGTACACCCTGTGTATGATGAGTATGTGACCTTGTACAACGAGTGGAAGAACGCAGGAGGCCAACAGGAAGGGCAAACGCTGAATCTGAAACAACTCTTTGCCCTTACCAAAAGCCGACTCGACATCTGGGATCCTGCCATACAAATAGTGCATGTGAAAACATCGCCCGAGTACAAGGCCATCTTTCCTGACGGGCGCACACCTTTTTATTCTAACAATATAGATGTGCGCATAGAGGCGTTCAACACCTTGCAACTGGCCCTTACCAACCCTGCGCTGGCAGCTACCAAGGCAGCAGTGCTGACACACTACAACGCGCTGGATGCAGCGCGCGATGCGCAAAGCGGCAAGAAGAGCCAGAAGGCCACAGGCAGCATCAACCTTGAAGAAAAGCGCATCGAGCTGATGGAACTGCTCTACTCCATGGTGGGCACACTCATCAAAAAGCATTACAAAAATCCGCAACTCATGCTGCCCTACTTCGCACTCAACATCCTGCGCGAATCCAATCAGATACTCTTCACCGGCACCCTCGATGCAGGCGAAGTAGAGCCTGTGCTCATACACACCTTCTTAGCTGATGATAAACTACTGGCAGAGGCAGGCCCTGATGCAGGCTTCCGCCTATTCCTCGGACAGACAGCGGGCGAGCAAAATGCCAACGGAATAATATTAAACGCTGGTGAAGTGCGCGAGATAACCATCAGCGAGTTCAACGCTCCAGACCTCAGCACCTACCGCTACCTCACTGCTGTAAACACCTCAGCTGTGGAGACCACCTATGAGATAGAGCTGTTGTAAAAACCATGATTCGAAAAAATGAAAAAGGGGCGGATGATTCATCCGCCTCTTTTGTTTATCTGTATTTTAGTCAAATGAATTCAGATGCGGTAAGTATCCAGATACCTTTCTTAAAATCATGGGTTTTACCCTTGGTGATGATTGGGGTACTTCCCTTTAATGCTTCTTCTCAGACTATCGCAGCAGGAGATTGGCAAATGGTGGCCATTTGCAATGATGGTAGTAGAAGTGAGAATACCTTGCAGTCATGGGGGTGCAACAAAGCTGGAATGCTTGGCGATGGAAGCAATACTGATAGCAATGTGCCTGTAAATGTAAGTTCGTTATCAGATGTGAGCTCTATTTCCTGCAATGGCTGGCACACGCTCGCATTGAAAAGTGATGGAACGGTTTGGATATGGGGCTTCGGCCTGTATGGACAATTTGGAAACGGAACCACTGAAAGTAGCAACATACCTGTACAGATGAATAATATGTCAGATGTGTCAAGCATTTCCGCTGGACAGTATCATTCATTTGCCATAAAGAATGACGGCACCGTTTGGGGATGGGGCTACAACATATCAGGACAATTGGGAATAGGAAATGACAGCTATATTCTTGAACCTGTACTAAATACTTCACTTACTTCCATTACAGCCATAGCCGCTGGGAGTGTTCATACCCTTGCTTTGAAAGAAGACGGGACCCTTTTGGCGTGGGGCAATAACTATGATGGTCAGTTAGGAAATGGAGAAACCGGTTGGAGCTATAGCCCTGTTGAAGTAAACACTCTTACGGGAATCACCGCTATTTCCGCAGGCATGTATCATTCACTTGCATTGAAAGAGGATAGCACGGTTTGGGCCTGGGGTTCCACTGTCATCAACGGCAACGTATTTGGCAGTAATAGTCCAACCCAGATAAATTCACTCACAGGTATAGTTGATATATCGGCAGGTAAAAGTTTCTCAATGGCACTGAAAAGTGACGGAACCGTTTGGACTTGGGGATATAATAATGGGTATGGTCAGATTGGCAACGGGTCAGACACTTCATCATACTACCCGCAGCAGGTTATTGGCCTGTATGGTGTCATTGAGATAGAAGCAGGACAGTCCACTTCCATGGTAAAGAAGGATGATGGAACAGTTTGGACATGGGGCAGAAACGACCATGGCCAACTTGGTGATGGAACAACCACCAATTCCAGTGTACCAGTTCAAGTAATAGGGTTATGCGGTGCAGTGAAGGTTGATGATACAACTGTAGAATCAATTGGCATTTCAGTTTATCCCAATCCATTGCAGAATGAACTATCTGTAAAGGGCACTAAAAGGAATGCAACTATTACACTATTCGACAATTCAGGTAATGAAGTATTGAAGCAGCTATCTGCTGAATATGTAACTCGTATAAACACTGCATCGCTTGCCGCGGGTATCTATGTGCTTAAGTATGTTGGAGAAAATGACATTACAAGCATGCGCATTGTGAAATACTAAAGACGTTTCAGGTCTTCCTCTTCAGCACATCTTTTTCAAAGTGCTTGCTTACTTCCACCTTCATTTTTTGGCAGCTACTTTTTGCAGGCCTGCCTTCACCTTATCAAGGCTTCCGGTGCCCGAGCGGGCAGCACTGCGCAAGGCAGTAGCAAATACAGAATCTTCCAATTCCGAGGCACTCAGTTCCTTGGTTTCCTTCTTCATCTTCTTCAGCAGCTCACGGTAGAAGCGCGCTTCAGTTGCATTGGCAGTTGGGAAAACGATGTAAGTCATGACTGGCTATTGCTTTTATTAAGAAGTACAAAAGTAGAAGACAATAGAGGTGCAATGCCCCTGGCACTTTCCGGGCAAAACAGTTATCACTTATAAAGTCGGAATCCATGCGCAAGCTTGTGCTTTTATGGAAGTAAACCTTCCCAACCTCCCTGCGTACAAATGCGCATGCGTGTTTTTATCTCCTCTCGTTTCGTAATAGCCCTGGCCCTGTGGTGCACCACTCTGCACACGGTGGCCCAAAGCCCATTGGACCAGGCCAAAGAGGCATATGCGGCTGCTGACTATGCTAAGGCACTAAGTGCGGCTGATCTGCAAATAGAGCAGCAACCCTCAGGTGAGGCATACATGATGCGTGCTGACTGCCTTCAAAAATTAGGAGAATACACCCGTGCCCTTGACGATTATGATCGTGCTAAAAGCATGGGTTACGAGGGTACTGAGTTTTACATGCACAGGGGTATTTGCAAAATATCCGCGCAGCTCTTTGAAAGTGCGCGGCAAGACTTAGTGACCTATCTGCAAAAGAATGAAGCCGATGCCAAAGGCTACTACTGGCTGGCCGTGGTGGAATACATGAGCATGGAAAACAGAGCTTGCCAGCGCTACATTGATGAAGCCATCTACCTTGACTCGACCTATGCCGAGGCGTACTACCTGCGGGCGGCTAACTATGTGGACACAAAGAAGAACCTGCTTGCACTTGAAGACTTTCAAATGGCCTTCAGCCTGCAACCTGCACTGCTGCGCGCCAAGCTGAACATGGCTGTGATACTGCTGGACATGGGCCAATACAAAAGCTCATTAGAAATGCTGACAGAGCTAAAGGCTGAAAAATCGGACTGCTTAGCTGAGGCACTTTACTACCACGGTGAGGCACTCTACTTCAAACACGACATGGAAGGGGCCTGTGGCGACTGGGTGGAAGCTGCCGAGCTTGGCGATGATGATGCCGAGGCGATGTACAAAAAGCTTTGCATAGACAAAAACGACAAACCGAGGTTCAAACGCAGGACTTACTTCCAGTTCTAAAGGAATTTTCAGATTCCAAATTTTCTCGCAATACTTTTATGGGATGATTTCAATGCGCGGACTTTAGTCCGTGGCCGATACAACATCACCCGCACTTACACCCTCACCCACGTCTGCGTGCGGAAGAACCAGCCCCAGTAACCGCGCAGTTCTAATTGATTGTTGTCGCCAGATTTCAGCCACATTTCGCATTTGTACACTTTGCCATTTTTCGGGTCGCAGATGGTGCCGCCCTGGTAGTAGCCATCCTTTAGTTTCATATCACGGATGATGATCATGCCCATCACCTTCTGGCCCTTGCGGTCGTCTTCACACTTATCGCACACGGGGTCCTGATCTTCGGTTGGTTCGCGAAATAGTTGTGTCACTTTTCCATAAATGACTCCATTCTCCTCATAGATTTCTACAATGCTTTTGGGCTTGCCGGTTTCATCGTCAATGGTTTTCCATTTGCCCAACACAGTTTGAGCATTCATGAAAACGGAAAGCAACACAGCGGTTGCAGCAATTAAAATGTGTTTCATTCTTTGATGGTGTTTTTGATGGGTTCTACAACGGGTTCGGGTTTGGGTATGCTCTTCCTCGCCTTGCGGATGCTTTGATTCAACTCAAATCCCATGAGCACAATCATGCAATTAAAATTGAGCCAGATAAGCAGCACAAGCAAAGTGCCGAGTGAGCCATAGAGTTTGTTGTAAGCAGCAAAGTTGGTAACGAAATACGCAAATAACATAGAGGTGAGTACAAAAAAGATGGTGGCAAACGTGGCACCTACATTGAAGAATCGCCACCTCCTCCTCCTTCTGCCCACACCTACATTATATAGTGTACTGATGAGGGCATACATCAAGAAAACAGAAATGATCCACTTCACCGTATTCAATATGGGTATGATGCCGCGGTCGCCAATCATACCCATTTCGTGCAGCCAGTTGAAGAGTGTTCCGCTAAATATCATGATGGCCACTGCCACCGTCATGATGAAACCAAGAACGAAGATGAGCAGCACACTGGCAATGCGCATCACCCACACATTACCCTTGTCTTCCAAGTGATAGCTGGTGTTAAATCCGATCAATATCGCGTTGATGCTGTTGCTCGCATAATAGATGGTGAGCAAAAAACCGATGCTCAACAATCCGCTGTGTTTGTTGTTGAGCAAATCCTTCAGTGTGCTTTCAAACAAAGTGAACGTGTCGCCCGGAAAGAAACCCTCGATGCTCTCGAACAAACTCGCTTGAAAATTATCGATGGGTATGTAAGGTATCAGTGTAAGCAACATGATGATGCCCGGGAAGAAGGCAAGGAACAAACGAAATGAAATGGCGGCTGCTCTGGTAGCCACTTGTCCCTTCATAAGTGCTTCTATGAAAAACGTCATCACGTACCACACCGACAAGCCCTGAAAGCCTGGCAGCTTTACCTGCTTGAGAAATGCAATGATGCGCGCAGGGCCTTTTCGCCTCGCGAATTTTCGCATCCATTGTTTGTACCTGTTCAGCATCGTAGGCATGCGGGCTAAAGTAGAAGAGTGTGTGGAAGGAATGACGAAGTACTATAACACGACATCCATGGCCGCGTGTTCAAGACTCAGGGAAGCAACAACTTGATTTTACTCACGAGCACATCCAGTCCCTCTGCAAAACTTGTGTTGTTGTCCACCACCAAATCGCACTGCGGCACATGTGGTTCGAGGTATTTCACCTCAGCGGGTCGCACATGGTTCACCCATTGATAGTGTACTTGCTCTGCTGGATAGCCGCGCTCTACCTCATCCCGGTACAGTCTGCGCTTTAGTCGTTCATCGTGGTGGGCATCTATAAATACTTTGTAGTCCAGCCGCTCTCCTATCTCCCCATAGTGAAATACGAATAGCCCTTCCATGATGATAACAGGCGCAGGACGCACCACCACCACCTCAGGTTCCCACGCGGGGTTATTGAAGTTGTATTCCAGCAACTCGATGGGTTGGCCGCTGGACAATTGTTGCATGTGCTGAACAAACTTCTCCCGGTCGATGGATTCAGGCAAGTCGAAATTCTCCACACCGTTCTCGTCCACAGGCTGCTCATGCTTGGGCTTGTAATAGTTATCCTGCGACACCAGCGCCACTTGTCTCGGGGTGAAATGGCTGAGCAACTCACGCAAAAAAGTAGTTTTGCCGCTGCCGCTGCCACCCGCTATGCCTATGAGATAAACTGATGCACTCACTTTGCTGATTGTTTTTTTATTTCATCAATGATCAGTTGCAAATCTGAACTGGTTTTTATCCAAACAAATGAACCGCGACCAATTGTGCTGACCGCTTGCAAATTATCGGCAGCATAAGCGTTGGCCTCAATTCCTACAATGCTTGTTTTGATATTTTTCTTTGCGGCCTTCTTTACAAGCTTGTTGATGTCACTCTGATCATCCGGTTCAAACGCACCGTCAGTGACTACTATCAATTGGTTGTTGCCATCGGTTATCATCTCCTGCCTCAGTATAGCATACGCGCTTTTGAACGCAGCCGCACCGGCAGTTTTTCCATCTGCTTTTATTTCATTCACTATACTTATGATGGTCTCTTTGTGATCTCCGCTGGTGCTCGCCAGCAACACTTTTGAATCCTGCGCATAACTGATCAGCGTGATCTTGTCAGTGGGTCGCAGCACTTGCACCAGTTCCTTCAGTGTTGCCTGCATCAGTTTCATCTTATCACCTGTTTTCATGCTGCCGCTTACATCCAGCAGAAACACAATGTTGTTCGGCTTGTAAAGATCCTCAGGCAATGCACTGCTGGTAATTACCAGGGCAGTATCCGCCACCAGCGTGTCTTGCACTATAGGTTCTTCCTTCTCTTCTATTATTTCATTCTGCACTGCTTGCAACTCAAACCTGAAATAACTGTTGCGGTGGTTGATGTAACTCGATGTGCTTTCAGGCAAGTAGTTTTTGTGTGAAGCCGAAAGCGTGTAGTAACTGATGGGAATAGTTTGCGAGACTTTACCCTCGTTGTTGGTGGCCAACTTCAAGCGCTGTGTCTGCTCCTCTGTTATGATGATGCTGGCATCGGTTATGGGCTTTTGCGTAGCGGCATCCACTACTTCGCAGATGAACATGTTGTTGGCACAACAGTCAGCTGCCAATCTGGAAAAATCAGGGCAGGGTATGTTGTCATCAGGATTTTTATAGTCAATGATTGCGCTTACTTTGAAGATGAGAGGCTTCGGCATAGAAGCAAAATAGAGTTCAATGTTCTCAGAAAAATTTCCCTTCTCACGCGGTTTGAATTTCACTCTCATAGTGATGCTGCTGTCAGGCATCAATGTTTTGGAAGTAAACAACACTTCATACTCATGAGAAAAGGTGTGGCGTAGCAAGAAGTCCTTCTCATCAGATTTGTTTTGAATGATTACATCTACCACCCATTGTGTTTGCGAGGTGGAAGTGCCGAAGTTGAGTTGCTTCGGGGTTATTTCAATTTGAGCAATCAAAACATTGGCGAAGAATGCATAGACAATCGTGATAACAGAACACGGATTGAACAGATTAGACAGATTTACACAGATTGGTAAACGCCACTGCATTCCATTTTCACTGATGCCTCCTTCCATTTTCAAATTCTCAAATTTTCAAATTAGACAATTGATCCGCAATCTTCCTGTCATTGGCCAGCCTCGGTACTTTGTTCTGTCCACCCAGTTTGCCCACCGATTTCATATAAGTGTTGAATGCGCCTCTTGGCAGCAACGTCACTACAGCTGGTTTTAGTACGTAGCCTTTTATCAAATCACGGTAGTAGATGTTTTGTTGTTGCATGCTTTCATCTATCAGCTTTGCCAACATGTTCACGTCCACATTCGTTGTGTCAGTTTCTACCAACCATTCGTGATAAGGCAATCCATCAGCAGGGTTGGTCTGCGGGGCAAGGTGAAATTCCGTAACCGTGATGTTCAGCTCAGCACATGCATCGCCCATGGCTTTGTCAGCCTCTTCTCCTATCACATGTTCTCCGAAAGCACTTGTATAATGTTTGATGCGGCCTGTCACTTTGATGCGTGGCGGATTCAGCGAAACAAATTTGACGGTGTCACCAATGCTGTAAGCCCAAAGGCCGGCATTGCTGCTCAGGATAAGTGCATAGTTCACTCCTACTTTCACATCAGCCAGCGCAATGCGCTTTGGATTTTCGCTATGGTATTCATCAGCAACAATGAATTCGAAGTAGATACCGGAGTTCACATTCAGCAGCAAGCCCTCTTCTGTTTGTGAATCCTGGTAAGCGATAAAACCTTCGCTGGCCGGATACAACTCAATGGTAGGAATACTGCGACCGATAAGACTCTCGAAGTTCTTGCGATACGGTTCGAAGTTGACACCACCGTACACAAACAAATTGAAGTCAGGAAAAATCTCGCGAATGGTTTGGTTGCCCGTTTTGCGCAGCAGTATCTCGAAGTACATCTGCACCCAACTGGGTATGCCGCTGATGAGCGACATGTTCTGCGTCATTGTTTCATCTGCTATGGCGTTCACCTTCGTTTCCCAATCTTCTATACAATTGGTCGCGTAGCTGGGCATACGGTTCTTCTGCAAGTACTTGGGCACATGGTTCGCCACTATGCCACTCAATCTGCCATACTTGATTCCGCTTTCTAATTTTTCCAACTTAGGTGAGCCTTGCAGAAAAATCATTTTGCCTGTTACAAATTCAGCTCTACCTGTTTCGGCAATATAACTGAGTAGCGCATTGCGCGCAGAGTTGATATGATTGGGCAAGCTCTGCCTCGTGAGCGGGATGTATTTGGTGCCGCTGGTAGTACCACTTGTTTTACAGAAATAAAGCGGCTGACCGGGCCATAGCACACTCCTCTCTCCGTGCTTTATTCTATCTATGTATGGAATGAAATCTTCATAGTCTCGAATGGGTGTTGCTTGCACAAACTGATCGTGCGAAGTCACCTGAGCCAGTTTATGTTCCAATCCGAATTGAGTAGCCGTGGCTTGTTCTGTGAGGCTAAGCAACACACCTTGCTGCAACTCCACTGCCCGCGAAGCATCACGTTTTATTTTTCTTACTACCCGTTTTGCGTAGGCTTTGCTTAAGGATGCTTTGAGGCTCATCGCAACTTTTTGATTGGGCGCAAACATCGCGAAGGCAGCGCATAGGCAAATCAATATTTCAACTTCGAGTGCTTATGAAAACAATATGAAACACCAAATTGGTTGTTGTTTTTGAAAGAGTTTGTTACATAAATGCCAAATTGACTGTACTGAAAAAAAATTGATACGAAGAATGACCCGGGTTCATACTCTATATCATCGTACACTGGTTCAACACTTGTGTTGCCGCCTATATCGTTATGGTCTTTCACGGTTGCTCCCTGGAATTGTATTATACCAAGTGAAATTCCAAGATGCCCGAGTTTGAATTTGTGAAGCGCTTCCATGCTATAGCCAAATGAGCTTATTGCTCCATTGGGCGAAACATCTGCAAATCCAGGCAAGTGGTCATTTTCATTTCGCCATTCTTCATATGAACCCTCTTCACGTCCAAGGCCTACATGAATTCCTAACGGACGCAGTTCCCAATTATCTCTTGAAATGTTGATAAAGACTTCAGCGTTTCCTCCAAACCCATAATAAGCCAAACGCTGAGACGGTAGTTCACTGTATCTAACATCGTAGTTACCCAAATAGCCGAATACACGAATACCTGCACACCAGTATTTATTCGTGTATGAGCGACCCAATTGCAATGAGTAGCTCTGTGATTTTTCAGGACGATTGCTTGCTATGTAGTTGGAGGGTTGAAACTCAGCCTGCACATAATCCGCTGTAACAGCCATAGAATCATTACAGGTTGGTTTCATGATATGGCTTGATGACCCAGCAGTATTTCCTGCTCCATAACGAGTTACATTTTCACAAGAGTTAGTATTGAGCACAAGCAATGATGACAAAACGGATGTGCCCAACATGAATGTGCTTTTCATTTTGAATTGATTAATGGATTACTCTGCAATGTTTCACAAGTATTCCATAGCTTGTGATGCCACTTTTCTTGAAACCGTATTCCGTGAGGCTGATCCTTCACCATTTCACAAAGCACGAACGCAATTCACACTCATCGGCAATTACTCTGATAGTATAAACTCCGGCAGCAAGTGTTGAAATATTCAACCGATGCTTTGTATCCGAAAGGCTTGTCACTTTTTGTTGATCTATGATTCTGCCTCTCATATCGCTGACGTAAAAACAACAATTCTTATGCATCAGCGAGGGAATGTATAGAGTCAATTGATCGTTTACAGGATTTGGATAAATGGAAATCGTATTTTCCCGATCCACCAAATCATCTGTGCCGATGTCGGTGCAAAAATTCATGCGCACCATGGGCGTACCGGTGAGGTAAAACCATTGATCAGGAAGAAAGTGTACCCATGAAGTGTACTCAGGAGACTGGCCTGAAAAAGCCACATACACATTTTCTGCTCCATCAGTGCTGCCTATTACTGCGAGGTAAGCATGGCCTTGCTGTAAGGCAATAGGTGCGTCAAAAGTGAGGTGCATAAAAGCGGCTTCTCCATAATTGTTCAACTCATCAGCACCGATAGAAAAGTTGTCTGTGGTTGCAATCAACGTTGCGCTTATTTCTGTTTGCGCTGAAAATTCGTAGATGCGAGCATAGATATCAGCAGGTAAAGCTGTACCGGCAGCTATTGCAGTGCTTATGGAGTAACAAGACTGATTCGCTGCAGTCATCAGAAATACATTTCCAATTTCATAATCGAGGGCAGCTACATCTAATCCGGGAATAAAAACTGCGCTTGTAAAACCATGATCGCGGGCATAAGTGCAATCTGAAATTCGGAAGCCGGATGTATCCACATTATTCATGGCATTTTCATCTTCACCGGTTTGTGATGTGAAGAAATGAACCTGATAATCTCCTACCGTTGCCGGCATCTGAAAATTGCCTGCACGCAACTCCAGGGTTTCGCCCGGTGCGATGGTGAAACCCTCAACACTTTGCGCAGTGTGCAACACATCGGAGGTATTGAAGTTGGTGACGTCTGCATTCAGCCTGCAATCGTTTTGTGCATTGCTGCCTATGTTTTCGCATTGTGTAGAAAACTTGAGTAGTGGTGCAAGCTCCTCAGGATACCATGTGTACTCCATCAATTCGAATCCAGTAGGGTGCGATAAATCGAAAAAATCGAAGTCACCAAACGTGCTTTCGCTGGTTGCCAAATCATTAGGAAAAATTTCAACAATACACACATCGTCCAATTGCCAGAAGTAATAAGTGCCTTCGAAAACAAATCGGAACTGAACGCTTGCTTCGCCTCCGGCAAAAAAACTGACAGGCACCTGCACTTGCATATCGGTTTGGCTCAAGTCTGCAACATTGTTGGTGTAAACCGCATTCCACACTATGCCATCTGTACTCACCTCCACCCGCAGTTCAGCATCGTAATTTCTTAGAAACTGATTGAACCGAAGTGCTACATCAGGATGTGCAGACAAATCAATTGATGCAGTGGTCAGCATGGCCAGGTGTGGGGCTGGTGCCGGGCCTGTGCCGAAGTTGCTAAGCGAGCAGGGCAAGTCAGGATTGTCCCACCAATTGCTGTCAAAGATGACAAAACCGTTGCCGGCTGTCGGGCTTGTAATCACATTGCCAGGTGCACCCTGATCTGTACACAAGCCCTGCGATCCCGTTTCCATGTCAGGGGTGGTAAAAGGGCCGCGGTATTCCCACTCAGCTATGCCGCCTGCTTCTTCATTCTGCCAATCGGATGGTATGCCTGCGGAAAAATCTTCTGACCAGATGATGGTTTCGCGTTGGCCTGAAGTGGAAGCATGTTCATGAAGCCCCGCGTAATGGCCCGGTGCAAGGCTTTGACTGATAGCAATAGCAGGCAACATGTACAGGAGTGAAAGTATTTTTTTCATGATTGAAATTGTGAATGACCTTGGCATGTATGACGCACAGGTGCGAATATGCGGTTGCACAGCCACTGCTGTTGAAAGAAATTGTGGTTGAGATGAAATCTGCTGCATCATACTATTTCATTTGAAGGCATGTCATCGTCATTAGTCCTTGTCATACTCTTAGCCTATTTCGCATTGCTGCTCTATATCTCGGCAGTCACCTCGCGCAAGGCTACCAATGATTCGTATTTCCGTGCAGGCCGCTCTGCGCATTGGTTCTTAGTGGCATTCGGCATGGTGGGCACATCGCTCAGCGGAGTCACTTTCATATCCGTTCCGGGGACCGTTGGCACTGAGCATTTTTACTATTTCCAGGTGGTGATGGGCTATTTCATTGGCTACTTCGTTGTTGCATTTGTGTTGCTGCCTCTTTACTACAAACTAAATCTTACCAGCATCTACCACTATCTGCAACATCGTTTGGGCATGTTTGCTTACAAAACAGGTGCAGGCCTTTTCATCATATCTCGCACATTGGGTGCTACACTCAGATTGTACTTAGTCATCAATGTTTTGCAGGCTTTTGTATTGAAACCTCTTGGTTTTTCACCACATCTTTTTGGTTTCGACATTTCATTTCATGTGGCAGCCATCATCATCATGCTCATGATTTTAGCCTATACCTATCAAGGTGGTGTGAAGACAATTGTTTGGACCGATACACTGCAAACTTTTTTTATGCTTCTGGCTTTGCTGGTGTGCGTGGTGTACATAATGAGTGAACTGCACCTAACTCCAGCCACGGCCTGGACCACTATGAGCGATGCTGGCTACACTAACATTTTCAATGGCCACTGGCAGGAGAAAAGTTTTTGGATCAAACACATCATTGGCGGTGCTTTTATCACCATAACCATGACAGGAATGGATCAGGAAATGATGCAGAAGAACATCAGCGTGCGTTCGCTCAAAGACTCGAAAAAAAACATGGTCACGTTCAGTTTCATTCTGGTGGCTGTCAATTTTATTTTCCTTGTGCTTGGTGGCATGCTCTATCTCTATGCTCAGAGCAAAGGATTGGATGTTGTGAAAGATGATCTGTTTCCAACTGTGGCCATGCAATACTTGCCACCTGTTATCGGCATCATCTTCATCATTGGCCTTATCAGTGCATTGTTCCCCTCGGCTGATGGAGCCATCACTGCGCTCACCGCTTCATTCTGTATTGACTTGCTTGGCATGCAACGCAACGGTGCTGTGGATGAGTCGCAAAAAATGAAAACAAGAAAAAGAGTTCATCTCGCCTTCGCTATCGTCTTTCTTGTAATGGTGTTTCTATTCAAGTGGATGGACAACAAACAAATCATTGGTATACTGCTCACCATTGCAGGCTATACATATGGGCCGCTGCTGGGGCTGTTTGCATTTGGCATTCTTACTAAGAGAAAACTGCAAGACTTTGCCGCGCCACTCATCTGCATCTATGCACCTGCCATCACCTGGCTGTTGGATTACCTCGCTCCCACTATGCTTGGCGGATACAAGTTCGGTTTCGAATTACTCCTGCTCAATGGAGTTATCACCTTTGGCGGGCTGTGGCTTTTTTCGAAGCAAAAAACTGAAATGATTAACTCGCCAAATCATGAGTAATTGATTCACAAGCTGATACTATTCCAATTCGTTGAAATGAAATTGAATTTGGTTGGCTAAAGCTCAATAACGTGGAGCAATTTCAGGGCGACAGTAGCCATCAAATCAGTAATTCCTTCACGAATCTGTACTACAAATAATCACGCTTGGGCTGCCTAATGCATGCTGCTATTTTCGCCCATCTTTATTCTGCATTAGCATACTGCACAAGAAAACCCATGGCAAAAATTACCATAGACGGCATTACAGCCGATGTGCCCGATGGCACCACGATACTTAACGCAGCGCGCATGATAGGTGGCGATATAGTGCCACCTGCCATGTGCTACTACAGCAACTTAAAAACAAGTGGTGGCTATTGCCGCACGTGCATAGTAAATGTGACCAAGGGCAGCGACAAAGACCCGCGGCCCATGCCCAAGCCAGTGCCCTCTTGCAGGCAGACTGTGATGGATGGCATGGAAGTGCAGGGCATCACCTCGCCACAACTGTTGGAGGCACGAGCAGGTGTTGTTGAGTTTCTGCTCATCAATCATCCGCTGGATTGTCCGGTGTGCGATCAGGCAGGTGAATGCGATTTGCAAAACCTGGCTTACGAAAATGGAAAGGCCGGCACGCGCTACGAATTTCCGAGAAGAGAATTTGATCGCATTGATATTGGTGACAAGGTGCAACTGCACATGAACCGCTGCATATTGTGCTACCGCTGCGTGAAGGTGGCTGACCAACTCACCGATGGCCGTGTGCACGGTGTAATTAACCGTGGCGATGGCAGCGAAATTTCTACCTACATAGAAAATGTGATAGAGAATGACATGAGCGGAAACGTGATAGATGTGTGCCCTGTGGGCGCACTCACGGATAAAACATTCCGTTTCAAAAGCCGCGTGTGGTACACCAAACCAGTGGATGCACACCGCGATTGCCCCAAGTGCGCAGGCAAAGTGCGCCTGTGGTACAAAGGCGAAGAGGTGCTGCGCGTAACGGGCCGCAAAGACACCTATGGTGAGGTGCAAGAATGGATTTGCAATGAGTGCCGTTTTGATAAAAAGAAAACCAACGATTGGGTGATAGAAGGGCCTGCTCATGTCACGAGCAACTCCGTTATTTCAGCCAACCACTACGAAGATTTGCGCGCACTGAAAACCAATATCGATAAACAACGCAAAGCACTGCCACACGGCACTAAGTCGGAGCTGGGGCAAGGAGCGCTTGATCCGAATAATGTGGGATCAACATCAAAACACTGAAATATTTTTTCTAGGTAAAGCATAAGGCCGACTCAATGTAGTGGCCTTTCTTTTTGTTGGCACCAAGCCAATGCCCTCACTTCCCCTTCGTCAAATCAATACGAAGCGAAAACACATTGCTATATAGCACATCACTCACATTGCCTATGTCGGAGAGGGCATAGTCAAGTGTAAGATTTTTTACATGAAGGCCAACACCAAAATTGGGCTGAAATGTCCAGCCCTGTGAGCCATCAAAGTTTTTCACGCGCTGCACATTGCCACATCCCAATCTGAGAAATACTACTTTGTCGTAGCCGGCTTCAATGCCCAAGTTGGGATCAATACTGAAAGGATTAGACGACACCACGGTGTTGCGCTTGCCATCGGTGGTGATATTGGCATTGCACTCAGCCTGCAGGCTCACTTTCTTAAACTGAAAACTGCGAGATGCACCCAGCGCCAATTGTGGCAGGGCTATTTCCAATCCATTTTCCGGTATGGCATTTTCTGTTTCTATAAATGTTGCTACTGTTTGGTCATCAAGTGTGACCGACCATGCATTGAAGGTAGAGGTAATGTCTTTCACCATGGCACCAAAATGCCAATTGTGGTAATCGAACTGGGCACCGGCATCTAACCCGAAACCCCAACTGTGTGCAAAGTTGCCCACCTGCCGGTGTATCACTTTGGCATTGATACCCCAGCGGAAAGTCTCTGCCAAACCCGAAGGTTCTATCACACTTGTACCTGTTTCGCCAAGGCTGCGGTTGCGCGGCAATCCTTTTCTTCCGTATGAAAAAATGAAGGCATAATCAGCCGCACTGAAAGTGGTGATGCGATCATAGTTGATGTTGCCTCCTGCGTCTATCAACTCGGTGGTGTTGGGTATATCGTCCACACCAAAGCGGATAAAGGTGAGCGCTGCGGAACTCACCGAGTCAAGGCTTTTGCCTATGGCTGCGTAGTCGTATTTGGCGATGCCTGCAAAATATTCGCTATGCATGGCAGCCACCTGCATGTCGTGCCTCATGCCTGTGAGGCCTGCGGGATTCCAGTAGCCACTGGTAACATCATTTACTGATGCTACCTGAGCCAGCGACATGCCGAGGGCGCGCGCTCCAACACCAATATTCAGAAATTCATTGACGTACTTTGGTGTCAGGTCTTCTCCCAGCGGATCGGGAGCGGGAGTGGCCTGTGACAAGAAGTGCAAGGGCAGACAAGTACAGAAAATGGAGATAGCAAAGACTTTGGAGGCAAGGATTTTCATCGGGATAAAAATAATTGGGGGCGGGTGCTAACTGCCTTTGCTTCCATTTATTGCATGCATGATGGCCCCAGCACTCAAAGATTCAATCAATTCTACACTTTGCCCACCGGCTTGGTGTAAGGCTTCTGCTGTGGCTTTGCCGAGTGCATAGCAGAACTGTTGGTTGGTAAAATGATTGGCCATTGCATAAGCTCTGACGTTGCCTGGGCTTGTAAAAACCAACCAATCACAAAATGCAATTTTCGCTGGCCTCTCCCTGGACTTGTAGCATATCAAATCGACACACTGCGTTGGTTGAAGCAACTTTTGTATGGTCTTCAAACTGTATTCAGCCTGCGGAAAAAGTATGGACTCACCGCCACAAACTTTGGCAAAGGCAGTAGCCACTTGCACTGTGTCCATGCTTGCACCGGCAAAAGAACAAGCACCATACTTGCCAAGCACTGCGGCTGTTGCCTTGCCAATGGCTGCAAGTTTTTGATTTTCCAACCTGACATTTTGCTGAAAAAAAAACTGCACGGCATGTTGTGATGAAAAAAAAATCCAGTCGGTAGTTGGAATCGGAAGTGAAAATGGAATTGCCTCCAAAGCAATGAGTGATTGTGCATGCACTTCCATTCCATTCGACACAAGTTGGCTTACCAGCGCATCATCACTTGTCAAATCGCGCGAGATGAAAATGCGTTTCATGTGTCGTGAATGGAAGAAAGAATTTCATCTATCAACCTATCGGCATCTTGTCCATGAACTGCAAATTTTTTGACCGGAGCATTCCATGCTTCAGCAAAAGCCACCTGAACTTCGAATGCAGCACTTTTTTGATTTGCATACACACCCAGCGGTATGTGGCATCCGCCATGCAGTCGGTTTAGCACAGTGCGTTCTATGTAGATGCATTCGGCTGTTGGCCGGTGATTCAGCAAATTCAATTTTTCAATAAGCAGAGCATCATCACTTCTGCACTGCATGGCTAATGCACCTTGTGCGGGTGCAGGCACCAACTCATGCACCGGAATTATTTGCGCATCCAAATCGCTGATGTCAAGCTGCAAACGAGCTACCCCTGCCTTGGCCAGCAGTATCGCATCGAAAGATTTGTTGCGCAACTTGTCTATCCGTGTGGGCACATTGCCACGTATATCTTCCAGTTGCACATCAGGCCGGTGGTGAAGCATTTGCGCTTTGCGCCTGGCTGATGAGGTACCGATTACAGCTTGATTTGGCAATCCCCACAGTTGTGTGTCATCCACACATTCCTTTCTTACAAGCAAAAGTTCTGCAGCATCAGCTCGCTCGCTTACAGCAGCTACAATAAGGCCGGCTGGTTGTTCTGTTTCTAAGTCTTTGTGCGAATGCACGGCCAAATCAATTTCTTTATTCAGTAAAGCATCTTCCAATTCTTTGGTAAAAAATCCTTTGCCTTCGAGCTTGTCTAAGCTGAGGTGCTGCACACGGTCGCCTTGAGTTTTGATAATGTGTATGCGGCTGGAAACACCAATGCTATGCAGCTGACTGCTGATGTGGCGGGCCTGCCACAATGCAAGGTCGCTGCCGCGGCTGCCAATGGTAATGTGGTGTGGCATGAAGCTGTTAGAATGAAAAGTTGAAACTGAAAAAAAGTGCCAGCGAAGAAACTCAACAAAGAAGAATTAATTTTTTGCTGCTTCATTCATCAGCACTTCGCGCGCCATCTTCATGGGTATGCTGATGTATTTCTTCTCCATGTAAGCCATTATTTTTTCTATTACCTCTCGCGACTGTTCATCGAGTTGTTGCAAGTCTTTCGCAAACACACTGCCCAGGGCTGTGTTTCTTATCTCCTTCACTGCCTCCGGTATAGCACGCATGGCTTGTTCTATTTGTCGCTGCTGCGCCATTTTTTCGAGTTCCAGTTTGCCTTGTGTTATGATAGCTTCACAATCAGCCAGGGCCTGCTGCCTGTATTGCACATTTGACTCAGCCAGTTTTTGAATGTGTTGCATACCTATGTATTCGACCGCATGTTGGCTCATCACTTCGCTATCCACATCAGCGGGCAGGGCCATATCTATTATCAGTTTTTCATCTTGTTCGTTTATCAGCAGCTGGTGGTAAAGTGGATGGCTCACAACAGTATGCGTTGCACCGGTGCAACTAACCAAGACATCGAATCCGCCTTCATACTTATTTAGATCATCTAGGTTCATACATTGATATCCAAAAGTATCAGCCAGCTCCTGCGCACGAGTAATGGTGCGGTTTGCAATTAGCACATTGTTGTAGTTGTTCTCATGCAAAAACTTGCAGAAGTTGCGCATAACCTGACCGGCACCAACCACAACGATGCGCGATTGCTTGCTCAGGCCTCGCTGCTGAAAGGCCTGCCAGGCAAGCGACACAGCACTCACCGGTTTTTTAGCCAGATTGGTATTTGTTATCACATCTTTCGATGTTTTGATGCATTGTTTCATCATCAACCTTATGCCATCACCACTCAGTTGTGCATGCGCGCATTCCTCGTAGCTCTTTCTTATTTGTGTTATTATTTCCTGCTCGCCAAGTATTACAGAGTCTAGGCTGGCGGATACACGCAGCAGGTGATCCACTGCTTCCTCGCCATTGCACCGTTGGCTGCGTATGGCAGTTGCTTTCACTTTTTCTTCAGTCCAAGTGGGGTGCACGTGGGCTATAAGGCTTGTCGCGAAACCCGAACATACATAGTGTGGCGCAGTGAAAATGAATTCGACCCGGTTGCATGTAGAGAGGTACATCAATTCTTCGATACCCAGAGTTTGCTTCAACGAATGCAACACTGCATTGCGTGTTTCAGATGTTAAATGGAACTGCCCTACCTCTTCCAGCGTGAAGTGGTTGTGGGTGATGGCTATTACTCTCAGGTCTTTCACAATGTATCAATTACTGATGGGACAAATGTTTTAGCACGCTGTAGGGTTTTGTCATGCCTTAGTCATGCACAGCTACCAATTTTTTTCATTAATGCACAGATACGTCAAGTCGGGTTTTCGTGGTTTTGACAATTCGGAAAAAAATGCAGGACGCGCTTCTATTGTCAATACCATTGTGGTGCATGGAAAGTGAAAGTTCGAACAAATGGGGCATGAAGAACATTATCTTCTTTGATGGTGTTTGTGGACTTTGCAATAAAAGCATCGACTGGTTCATAAGGCGTGACAACAAGCGGAGGTTTGTATATGCACCTTTGCAGGGAATTACCGCGGTGCGGTTACTCGCACCTGCCTTTACTCAACAGATCAATTCATTTGTTTATCACCGTCAGGGAAAAATTTACAGCCGCTCAACTGCTGCATTGTGGGCCTTGTTCGACCTTGGCGGATTGTGGAAACTTGTTGCGTTCTTTCTTGTCATTCCACCCTTTTTGCGCAATCTTATTTACGATTGGATAGCCCGCAACAGGTACCGGTGGTTTGGCAAAAAGGATAGTTGCCGCCTGCCATCACCAGAGGAACGCAGTCTTTTTCTGGATTGAAAATGAAAAAAGGCGGTGTTTTGATTCACCGCCTATTAAAGTGTTTACTAGAAGTTGCTCATTGAGCCTTTGACAATTGTATTTCTCCGGCAATTTTTATTTCATCGCTTACCAACACACCCCCCGCTTCGAGTGCAGCATTCCAGTTCAGATTCCAATCGCTGCGTTTTATTTTTCCACTCAAGCTGAATCCAGCTTTGGTATTGCCCCAGGGGTCCTTGCCCACTCCACCAAATTCTACGTCCAGCTCAATTGGTTTAGTGATGTCTTTGATGGTGAGTTCACCCTTCAGTTTGCCATTGCCAAGCGCAGTTCCTTTGAATTTCATGAGTGGAAATTTTTCCAGTTCGAAGAAGTCGCCACTGTGCAGATGGCCATCACGCTGTGCATCACCGGTGGTTATGCTGTTCATTTCCATGCTTGCGCTGATGTGGGCATTATTGAATTGTTCATCGTCACTTTCCACTTCGGTTTCAAATTTTTCAATCTTACCCGATACCGTGGTAATCATCATGTGTCGCGCTTTGAACTGTAGCTCACTGTGCGCAGGATCCAAATTCCATTTCATAGTTGTTGTGTTAGTTGATTTGTGTGAGTGCAATAATTGACTGAGCAGCCTAAGCGGTGTGTTGATGCGAGTCAAGCCACTGCATTCTCTTGACCATCATCAAACCATTGCCTGAAAATCTGAATCACACAATGCAACTCCGAACATGTTTAGATTTCAGCCATGCACTTCACAAAAATTGCATTCATTCTCTTGCTCATGTGTGCCGGTATTAATGTGCATGCTCAGAGCAATTGCATGGTCAGTATCAGCTACAAAGCTGAGCCTCTTGCACAAGTGTTCAATGACCTGCGCTCGCGCTGCGATGTACATTTTGCTTACGACAACATGTTGGTGCGCGATGTTCAGGTGACTATATCTGCAAACAATGAAAGTTTGGATGAAGTGTTGCAAAAAGTACTTCAATCAGTTGGTTTGGATTATAAACAAATAGCAAACACCTATGCCATTATACCTCTCGCCAAAGAAGAAAAAACTGAAGCCAAAGAACCAGCGGAAAAAGTGAATGACCCAGTATCAATTGCCTGGACAGGCGAAGTGCGCTCGGCCAGCACCAATGAACCACTTGCCTATGCCACGCTACAGGTGAAGGGCACTACCCAGGGCACCAGCACCAATGAAGAAGGTAAATTTTTTCTGAATGTCACTTTGATGCCAAATGACAGCATAGAGTTAAACAGCGTGGGTTATGAGAACAAAACCATAGCTGTAAGGCCATGGGTAGAACACACATCAACAGTTATCTATTTGGAAGAAAGAAAAAACTATTTGCCCTCAGTGATGATAGAAGCCCAGCGCGTGGTTCTTGCACAATCACTTCCGGGCACCATGCAAGTGGTGATGAACCCCAACGACCTGGCCACATCGCAGGGCGTGGGCGAAGCTGATGTGATGCGCGCTGCACAACTGTTGCCGGGCATCAGTGCCACACAAGAAAGTAGTAGCGGACTCAGTATCAGAGGCAGCGCCACGCACCAAACTCTGGTGCAGTTCGATGGATACATCATTTATCATCTCGACCATTTTTTCGGAGCATTTTCAGCACTCAATTCACAGGCTGTAAAAAGCATGCGCATTATGAAATCGGCCATCGGGGCTGAGTATGGCGGACGGGCCGGTGGTATGGTAGAAGTGATAGGGAAAGAAGGAAACACAAATAAACCTTCAGCACAAATAGATATTGGCAGCATCAGTCTGGCTGGTGTTGTTGAAGTGCCCATTGGCAATAAGAAAAATGCTTCACTGCTGCTGGCCGGGCGAAGAGCATATACTGATGCTCTCTTCTCGCCCACCTACAAAGAGCTGTTCAACAACGCTTACAACAGTACAGTAGTGAATAGTGGTAACAACCAGAATCGAACCTTTGGCAGCGCAAGCCAACCTGACTACAACTTTCATGATGCACACGCAAAACTCACCTATCGGCCTGATGCAAAAAACAGCATAAGCATAAGCATGTATGCAGGCAAAGACCGACTGAACGTGACCTATGCTGATACCGCAGATACACCAACTTTCGATGCAGAAGATTATATATATGCTGACGAGTCGGTTTGGAAAAGCAAAGGAGCCGGAGCAAAGTGGATGGCAACTTTGAATACGAGCACAACGTGCATGGTGCAGGCAGGCATCAGCAACTATCAGACTGACTTTTTCTCACGCGATACCATCATCAGCAAAGTGGCAGGCATCACCTATTTTCCATTCAAAACCATAATTACAAACCTGAAGGATGCCAATCTGAAAGCACAACTTACCAAAAGAATAAATCATCACAAATTAGATGTTGGATACCAACTCAATGCAATGAATACCAGCCTGTCGTTAGGTATCAACTCACTTGCAACCCGATTGGAATCAGGCAAGGCAGCCATACACAGCTTGTACGTGCAAGATGACTTTCCAATGGGTAGCCGCTGGACACTTATTCCAGGTATCAGGCTGAACTACTTCGCCAATGTCGAAAAACAGTTTACTGATTATCGTTTTTCAGCTTACAGAAAATCTGTTGATCAAAAATTTACCTGGAAATTTTATGCGGGTCGAGTACATCAATTCATACAGCGCGTTCGCCAGCAAAGCTTTTATCAAAACACACCCGACTTATGGAGAATAGCAGGGTATGGTGCGGTGCCTGTATTGATTTCAGATCAAATTTCAACCGGATTTCATTTTCAAAAAAGGAGATGGAGCACTGATGCTGAGGCTTACGTAAAACTTACTCAAGGCAACACAACCTACTTAGGTGTGTACAATGGAATGAGTGAACAATATGACACCGACTCGCTCAGCAACAATGGCCAGATAAACGGACACGGACTGGCAGCAGGTGCTGACTTCATGCTGCAATATGATGCAGGGCGCCTGCATGCGTGGGCCGGCTATTCGATGCTGCGGGCTTATACAGATTACAAAATGCTTGATGAACCTCGCGTGTCTGAAAGCTTCGAGCACAGGCATGAAATAAAATTTTATGCTGAAATGGAAACCAAACGCTGGGACATATCAGTGCTTTGGATCTATGGCAGCGGCAGGCCATACACACCGCTTTTGGGTAGCTACACTTTGGAGTTGCCCGGTGGTGAATCACGCAGCATACCGGTTTATGGTAACCTGAACAGCCGAAGGCTTACACCCTATCACAGATTGGATGTTAGCGTATCGTTTCATTTCAGCTTTGGTAAAACGCGCGGCAAAATCACCTTTTCTTGTTTCAATGCTTACAACAAAATCAATGTGAGCAACCGGCAATACACCACCATGCGCCATGGAACAGGAGCCGATGATTACTCAATAGGAGTGAATGATATAAACATGCTTGGTATCATCCCATCATTGTCATTGCAACTACAGTTCTGAATGAAGAAGATCCTCCTCATACCAATTGCTATACTCATAGCCGGCTGTACCAAGCCCGATGAAGAACCATACGGGTCAGAGTACCTGGTGCTTTCTGCCCTGCTGGTTAGTGACGAACCGATAGAAGACATCCGTACGTTCTACTTCGATGGTGCGGGGCAAGTATCCCATTTTGAATTGCAAGATCTTTCAATAAATCACTACCACCTTGCGTATGAAAATAGCCACTATATACTGCCGGATTCAACAGCAAACGCTGGTTCACACTACACTATCTCAGGTAAATTCAATGGTAACCATGTAGTGGCCATGATTCAAATGCCACCACCTATTGAACTAATGGGTAAACTATCAACTGATACAATCACCATTGACACCGACCCGCTCTCCACATTGCAGCTTGTATTTGCATGGACAGCATTAGACACAGACAAATACTCTTATGTGTTGATGCTGGAAGTGTTGGAGGAAAATCCTCAGGCCATTCCTTTTCAAACCGAACCCCAGAGCAGTTTTGAGCAATCCTTTAGCGGGCCTCAAGAGCAAGCAGGCGCTGTTCTCTACGAAACTGATTTCAGGTACTATGGCACTCACCGCATCACTGTTTTTGCAATTGAAAAAAGTTTGGAGGAAGTATTTTTCTTCGAACCATCGGATATAAGGGGCTTGCTGAAAAATGGCCCTGACAATGTAGAAGGTGCGATGGGCTATGCCGCAGGTACAAGCAAATTCAGTTTTGAAATAGAAGTGGAATGAGTTGGAAACATAGAAACAGACATGAAAAAAATATTTCGAAATTTTATATAAATAAGTAGGGTATAAGAAAAGGCAGGTGTAAGCCTTTGAGAAAATGAAGAAATACAGGCCCTGATGACCAACTCAGAGCTTTCAGCAGAAGTAGAAAATGAATCCATATCAGAAAATAATGCGCAACTGGACCTTGCCTGATGGTAAGAGTGAAGAACAAGTCTGGGCAGAGTTGCAAATGAAAATTAAGAGCGGAACCGCCTCCAAAGGCCGTGTAGTACACATGAATCGCAAACCATGGCTTGCTGCCGCAGCATCTGTTGCTGTGCTGGTGGCCGTTTGGCTGGTCTGGCCGCAAAACGAGACAACTTATGTAGTAGATGCCGGAAACACCATGCAGATGACCCTGCCTGATGGTTCGCTTGTAACAATGAATTCAGCTTCTGAAATACAGTATCACAATGACTGGAGTAAAGAGAGAATGCTACACCTGAAAGGACAGGCCTATTTCGAGGTGAAGAAAGGAAGCACATTCATTGTAAACACTGACTATGGCACTGTAGAAGTGCAAGGAACCAGCTTCGATGTAATGGCCAGACCTGAAAAATTTGAGGTGAAGTGCGCAACCGGCAAAGTGACCGTGACCCACAAAAACAATTCTGCCCTGCTTACTCCCGGCTTGCAATGCAAAGCAAATGGAGACCAGCTTATTACCTCAGGCTGCGGCATCGATGTGGCAATCTGGCGCAACGGAGTGTTTTCCTTTACTGACGAAGAACTTGTGTATGTTTTTAAAGAACTCGAAAGGCAATTTGATGTGAGGATAGAACTACCAGATATGGAAAGCCGCTTGTGCAGCATCAGTTTTGAAAAATCTGATTTGGAGTCTGCACTCCAAATTATTTGCACGGCCATGCAGCTCGAATACCGCATTGCACCTGATGGCACCGTGGTGGTGGTTGAAAAGAATTCATGATAGAATGGCAAGATTTGTCAAAACATGTGAAAAATTTTAATGCTCACGCAACAAATCGACCCTGTTCTGGTTCTCACATTTGCAACACAAGGAAAAATTTTGAGGAAAGCACCCTTCGGTAGCTTTCACATAAAAAATAAGTAACACACAAATTGCGTAGTGCCACAGTTTCTCTGCTGGCACATGCAGATAGTATAGTTAGTTTTAGTTAAGGTTTAGAATTGTGGCCGGAAACGTCTGGCCACAATTTTTTTTACCCCCACAGCACCGAAACCAAATGAACTGCGACCCGCGAACACTGCGCATAGAAGACTTTGACTACCACCTGCCTGATGAGCGCATCTCACGCTATGCATTGCCAAGGCGAGATGAATCAAGACTCCTTGTATTTGATGGCGAAAAAATCACCGATCGATACTTCAGAGACTTACCGAGCCTGCTGACTAAGCAAGAGCACGTGCTGGTCAGCAACAACACGCGCGTAATTCCTGCACGAATTCATTTTGCAAAATCAACAGGTGGCATTGTTGAAATATTCTGCCTTGAACCCAATGGACAATCGCATCAGGATGCGATGATGAGCAGAGGGAGTGCACAATGGAAGTGCCTTATTGGTGGAGCCAAAAAATGGAAAGGCGATCAACCTCTCTCACTTTCACTGAGTATTCAAGGGGCATCGCTTGAATTGACAGCAAGCATAGAGGTGAAATTACATGACACGTACCTCATCAATTTCAATTGGCCGGAGCAATACACTTTTTCAGCAATATTAGATACCGCTGGCAAATTGCCGCTACCACCATACCTGAATCGCGAGGCCGAGGCCCAGGACTACCTAAGGTATCAAACCATTTTTGCGAAGCACCAGGGATCTGTTGCGGCACCCACTGCAGCGCTTCATTTTACCGATGAGGTTATTCAAAAGCTGAATGCACAAGGCATAGCCATGCACCAACTTACACTGCATGTGGGCGCAGGCACATTCAAACCAGTGAGCGCGAAAGAGATGGGTAATCACTACATGCACGAAGAGACTTTCAGCATAGGCATAAAAATTCTGCGCGCATTACATGCCGCTTGCGACAAACAAATAGTAGCGGTTGGAACCACCTCTATGCGCACTCTTGAAAGTCTTTACTGGCTTGCGATACAATTGAAAGGGGGTGCTTCCGATAAATCAACAATGCACGTTTCACAATGGGCACCCTATCATGCAGATGCCAACCTTACCTGGCAACAGGCACTTGCGCTGCTTATTGAAAAATGTGAATCAGAAAAACTTGAATGCCTAAACGCTTCGACAGCAATACTGATTGCTCCGGGTTATCAATTCAAAGCGTGTGGCGGACTTGTTACAAACTTTCATATGCCTAAGAGCACGCTGCTGCTTCTTGTGGCAGCGTTTACAGGTGAAGCCAATTGGAAAGGACTTTACCATCATGCAATGGAGCATCAATATCGCTTTCTGAGCTATGGCGACAGTTCGCTTTTGTTGCCAAACCGTACTTGATCTGACTATGAGTAAATGGCTACACCTGCTTTTCCATCAGCATTTCGCCATGCTCTGTACATGCCCTCACTGTTGAATGAAAGGCAAATGTTGCCTAAAGCATCAACAGCTATAAGACCGCCTTCGCCACCGAGCTTCACGAGTTTGTCCTTCACAACAGTATCACAAGCTTGTTGCAGACTCAGGCCTTTATACGCCATCAGGCAGCTTACATCATATGCCACCACAGCACGAATAAAGAACTCGCCATGCCCTGTGCAAGACACTGCACATGTATTGTTGTCGGCATAGGTACCAGCACCAATTATTGGTGAGTCGCCAGCACGTCCCCAGCGCTTGTTGGTCATGCCACCGGTGCTTGTAGCTGCGGCAATGTTGCCCTGTGCATCCAATGCCACTGCACCTACAGTTCCGAATTTTTTTCCCTCAGTATGGTCTAATTGAACTACACCTGTTTGTTGTGCATCTTTCCATTGCTGCCATCTCAGATCGGTATAGAAATATTCGTCAGGTTGAAAGTCCAGCAACATTTCTTTGGCAAAAAGCTCAGCACCACGACCAGCAAGCAGTACGTGTTCGCTCTTCTCCATCACGGCACGTGCAAGGGAAACTGGGTTCTTGATGTTTTTTACTCCTGCAATGGCGCCAGCTGCTAACGTGTCACCACACATGATGGAGGCGTCCATTTCATGTGCACCGTCATAAGTGAACACACTGCCACGCCCTGCATTGAAAAGGGGGTTGTCTTCCAAGCACCGCACGGCCTTTTCCACCGAATCCAACGCGCTTCCTCCTGAGGCCAGCACCTTGTATCCCTCGCCCAGCGATGCGTCAAGAGCTTGCTTGTAGGCAGCTTCCTTTTCTGCAGACATGTGCTCGCGTGTGATAGTGCCAGCACCTCCGTGTATGGCTATGCTTATTAGTTTGTTCATCTTCCTGCCGGATTTTTTTGACCACGCAGCAGCATCTCTATTGTGCCGTTTATGCGCTTCGTTCTTGTTTCTTCTCTTTTGGCTGTTACTACCCACTCTACATACTCCCTGCGATGTGAGAATGCTAAATTGTCAAAAAGTGCAGATGCTTTGATGTTTTCTTTCAAAGCCCATTTCATGTCATCGGGTAAGGTTATGGTTTTTGTAGCGGAGTCAGCATACTTGACTATTTCGCGCACCCGTGGTTTTGCTTCCTTCCTTTTATCGGCCTCAGTTTTTATTCTGATACAGAATATTGACCACACATCATCAAATGAAATGAAAGCAACAAATGAAAGATTAGAGCGATTCATCAAATTTTCCCAACCGTTATCACGGGTAAGATCTGTTTGCATACCGCTACTTCCCTTTGGATAAGCCACCCATAGTTTGTTTTGTTCGTTGAGATTCGACAGCATTTTCGATTCCATACTTTTCAATTCCTTCTTGTTCGCCACAAAACAAAAAACCACATCAGCATTCCTCAGTTGTGTAGCATGAACTGAGCACCCTTCGGGTAGTGGATTCATGGCCGCATCAAATCCCAACGGCTTGTTCAGTACAAGAATTTTTTCTCCTTCTTTCAGCTTCAACTTTTTGTGAAGTGGTTTCATGCGCTGCAAATATTAGCCTAATAAAGAAGCCGCCCCGAAAATTCGGGGCGGCTTCTGGTTATTAAAATTGGATATGTATTGAGTTAAGACTAATTCTTGCTTGAATTCCCTTTGCCCATGGTGCCATTGCCATCAGAGCCACCCAAGTCGAACACGATTGGCATTACCAGTGTTGATTCAACTGCTATTCCATTCTTAGCAGCGGGCTTCCAGGTAGGCATGGATGAAACAAAGCGCAAAGCTTCTTCATCCAACAAATAGTGAACACTTGTTTTTACTTCGGGTTGTTTCACCTCGCCAGTTTCGTCAATGATGAAGGTGACATACACTGTTCCTTCTATGCCGCGGTCTTTAGCTTCTTTGGGATACGTGAGGCTATCATTTACCATTTGTTGCAAACCTTCCAAGCCACCATCAGGGCGAGCCGCAATTGTCGCGCGGCCTTCTCCTTTTTTGAAATGCTCATCAGGATAAAGTCTGTCAGGTTTGGGTACTCCGTCAAAATTCCAGCGTTTCCAAAGCCCTACTTTGTAACCTTCCTTGAATCGACCTTGCGACTCTGGATTGCCGTTACCATAAAAGTATTTGAAATCACCGTGCTCTATTTCCAAAGCTTTGTCTAAGTAGAAACCCTCCATGAACATCTCACCAGTTATGAGTTTCATGGTTACAGAATATGTAGAATCCGGTAAGAGAAGTGTTACTTCACGTGAGTATTTGGCTGTTTCAGCCGTAGGTACCACCTTCATCTGGGCATCTATAAATTCTGTTCTTGTTTGCGCAAGCGAAATAGCTGACAAACCAAGAAATAAGCAAAACCAACTTATGCGTAGCATTCTTTTCATAGAATTGGAACGTTCATTTTAGAGATTAGGGCACGGCCAAAAGTAATCCGAATTTTGAGACGGCCAACATGTCGATGGTTGTTTGTGTTTGTGTAACATTTGCCGAAATTTTGAATACTTACGATGGATTTCGTTTTTGAGAAGACGTGGAAAGAAACTGTAAATCAACTTTCTGAAAGATTTGGTCAGCCGTTAGACTATGCTGCTATACTTTTTATAATAGGCCTACAGGAGCTTGGAAAAGACCACCAGGCTTACAAAAAAGACCAAAAAGTTGACATAATTCATATTGGCATTTGTTCCGTACTTATGCCTTATGGCTACTACCAATTTGTGGGCAGAGATGAAGATGGCTGGCCGCATTTTGAGCGACCTGAACAATTACCGGCTCTTCTGCCTGAGGATCAGGAATTGTTGATAAAAAGGGCAATCGTTCGATATTTCAACGAAACAGAATGATACAAAAAACCCGGAGCATTTCGCCCCGGGTTTTTTCCTGTTGGTATTCTAATCCAAAAAATTACTTGACTACCTGCACCTTCATGCTCACACTGTTGCCAGCGGTGCTCAGGTTGATGTAGTACGTGCCGGCAGCAAGGTTTTGTGTATCTATCATCATCTGTGTGCCTGATTGATTGGCTTTGGTTTGAGCCTCTACCAATGCACCATTTGCATCATACACCTGCAGCACGAGGTCTGCCGGAATCTGATTCATAGCTACCACGATGTCCTTGCCTGCAAGGGCTGGGTTAGGATAGATGGTAACGGTCTGGTCGC
>JBJXFP010000047.1:0-63273 GCA_046155615.1 Flavobacteriales bacterium
TTTTTCGTTCAGTAAAGGTTAGGTAAATAGTTGGAATGGGCAAGGAATAATTTGAACTGCAAATAGCACAATCACTCATCACAAATTGTATCTGCCACAATAGGCTTATTTATACCCATTCAGATAAACAGCGTACTGCTCTCTGCATCCGGACATCTTCACATTCAGGTCGCCCAGTATGGTCTCGGTAGCAAGCACCTCGCGCCTGGTGTCTATGTGTGGGCCATAGAAAAACACATCTTGCTGATTGGCGCCTTGCATGCGCGAGAGTGAATTTTGTAATTGCATGATACTGCCTTCAAAACTCTTGAGCTGTGCTTCCAGTTCGCTCACCGGCTGATAATGGGCAAAAAATTGTTCGCCTTTTTGTTCAGGAAATTTTTGCTTCAGGTCTAATCGGGCGGCTGCTATTAGTCTGCCAACTGTTTCAAGCGAGTCCATCCACATACTTATGTTCAGTTCAAGCATTGCAGCATAGTCTGCTATGGGTATGCTATAGATGCCGTGCTGCTTACACAGATGATGATACATGGCATTTTCATTTTGAAACATCTCAACTCCCTGCGATGACTTCGACAGCGCACCATAATGTCCGGCTTGAGCCATTTGCAATGCACGTGCATCATCACTTTTCGAGCTGATTCGCTTTTTAAGCTTGCTTAATGAATCTATGAGGTGGTAATAATTATCATAATTCAGGCGCACCTGAATGACCCGATTTGCTGTGTATCTCATAGCATGGAAGGTGGTATCCAAAGCAGGATATGGATGCGCATCACGCTGTGTGGTGAGCTGCATCAGTTCTTCATGAAATACGCGTGTTCTGAAAAATGCTCCACTTACTACTGACTCATTGCGCATCAGTGAGTCTCGTGTCTTCGTTGCTTCATCCATTTTCTGCAACACAGATACGCGCTGGCCGCAACTGCAGAGGATAACGAGCGCTATGAGTGGCAAGCAGTGCTTCATCTGATACGATCTGCGCTCCTCACCAACTCCTCGTCTTGCCTGATGGCGCGCAATGCAAGGTAGCCAAACAACATGGCTGCAAATGCCATAAATAAAGAAATGCCTGCCTGAAATTCGCCTTGCAGTTTGTGCTGTGCATTCCAGACAAAAAAAGCCAGCAATGAAAATGAAACAACATAGAAAATATAAGTGCCGCGCAGCAAGGCCATTTGCCTTTTCCGATTGGTGAACGAAAAAAAAGCAATGAGCAAAAGCAGACAAACAATAAACAGTGGCAGATGAAACCAATAACTGCTCACATCCGCAATGTATTGGCCGTGATGCTTGACTCCATAGCTGCGCAATACAGCATCGCCCACATAGCCAAAAGGAAAAAAATAACTGCAAACAATAAGTGCAGTAGCAAGCAATAAATAAATTGATTGTCTTCTTTGAATCATGGTGGCAAATATGAGCGTGCAGATAAAAGATGCGCTGCCCTCTCATGCAGTTCCGCTCATCTCCATTTGTGGCCTATGATAATCATATCATATGTGCTATAGGCAATGGCTTGCTCTACTTTCGGCCACCTTTTTTTTGATTGCAATCAATACACAAACAATGAGAATGAAACAATTGCTGCTGGCGACCGCCACAGTCTTCTGCCTTAATGCAGCTTGCGGGCAGAACATCAAATTCACAGAGTACGACCTGAGCAATGGCCTGCATGTGATATTGCATGAAGACCACACTACGCCTATCGTAGCCGTTACTGTAATGTACCACGTAGGTTCTAAGAATGAAACTGCGGGACGCACAGGCATGGCTCACTTCTTTGAACACCTGCTATTCGAGGGAAGCGAAAACATAAAGCGTGGCGAGTACAGCAAGTATGTGGAAAATGCAGGTGGCGGATTGAATGCCAATACCACACAAGACCGCACTTTCTATTATGAAATTTTGCCGAGTAACCAGTTGGAACTGGGCCTGTGGCTTGAGAGCGAGCGCATGCTGCATGCCAATATTGAAGATGAAGGAATAGAAACTCAGCGCGAAGTAGTGAAGGAAGAAAAGCGCCAGCGATACGATAACCAACCTTATGGCAACATGTTCCCTGCTACTCTGGATGCAGCTTTTGACGTGCATCCATACCAGAGTACACCCATTGGCAGCATGGATGATCTGAATGCTGCCTCGCGCGAAGACTTCTTAAGTTTTTACAAAACTTTTTATGTGCCCAACAATGCTGTGCTGAGCATAGCAGGTGACATCAATCCTGAAGAAGCGCAAAAACTCATCAAGAAATATTTTGGCGGAATACCAAAAGGAAAAACTGAAATTCCACGCCCTACACAAGTAGAGCCGCTGAACAAAGGTGAACTGCGTGACACCATGTGGGTGAAGGATCAACTACCTATGATTTTGCAGGCTTACCACATTCCAGCGCAGGGCACCACAGAGTTTTATGCAGTGGATATGCTCAATCAGCTTCTGTCACAAGGCCAAAGCTCCAGGCTGAACAGAAAGGTGGTAGATGAAAAGGAACTTGCCATTTTTTCAAGTGCATTTACCTACAACACCGAACATCCGGGACTTACACTGGCCTTCAGCTTAGCCAATATGGGTGTAGAGCCTAATGCAGTAGAAGATGCCATGAATGCAGAATTCGAAAGAGCAAAAAATGAATTGATATCAGATGAAGAATTTCAAAAACTTCGCAATCAGGCTGAGAACGATTTCGTTTCGCGCAATGCAAGCATGTCAGGTATTGCAGAAAGCTTAGCCAATTACCACATGTACTTTGGCGATGCCAATCTGGTGAATACTGAATTGGAAAAATACTTAGCTGTAACGAAAGAAGACATCCAGAACGCAGCCAAAAAATATTACACAAGTGAAAACCGCGTAGTACTCTACTTCCTGAACGACCCTGCTTTGGGTAAGAAATGAGACAGGTTTTTTGCTTCACAAATTGATTTTTTCCATTCATAATTTTTTTTATCTCTATAATGAATTCAATGAAAAAAAAGATATACACCATAGGTGCATTATTGATACTTGGCGCATGCAGTCCAAAAGTGGATCGCAGCATAGTGCCTGCCGCTGGACCTGCTCCCGTCATACAGATTGGCGAAGCACAACAAGTGCAATTGGCCAACGGACTCAAACTGATTGTGGTTGAAAATCACAAACTGCCACGCGTCAGTTTCAACATCAACTTAGACCTGGACCCTGTGCAGGAAGGCTCTAAGGCCGGCTATGTGGGTATGGCAGGCGACCTGCTAAACAGTGGCACCACATCTCTCACCAAGGCTCAAATAGATGATGCAGTTGATTTCATGGGTGCATCGCTCAACACTTCGAGCAACGGAATATTCGGAAGCTGCCTGAAAAAACATGCGGACAACCTGCTTGAAATAATGAGTGATGTGTTGTTGAATCCTTCGTTTCCGCAAGCTGAGTTAGACAAAAACCTCAAGAAAAACCTTAGCGGATTGGCAAGTGAAAAAACCGATCCCAATTCCATATCAAACAACATCACTTTGATGGCCAACTATGGAGCATCGCACCCTTATGGCGAACTAACCACTGAAAGCTCCCTGAAGAACATTACCCGCGATGACATCGTGAATTATTATGAGAAAAATTTCAAACCCAATGTGGCATACTTGGTAGTGGTGGGAGACATCACTCTTGCTGAGGCACAGGCAAAAGCTGAAAAATATTTCGGCAAATGGAAAAAGGGAAATGTGTCGAAACGGACATTCGATCAACCTGCTGCCCCTGCTGCAAACCGCGTGGTGTTCTCTCCACTTGCCGGAGCTGTGCAAAGTGTTATTGACATCACTTATCCGGTAGATCTGAAACCCGGAACACAAGATGCAATTACCGCAAGCGTAATGAATAGCATACTGGGTGGAAGCGGTTTTCAAGCCCGCCTGATGCAGAACCTGCGCGAGGACAAAGCATACTGCTATGGTGCATACAGCAGCCTTGCTCCTGACCAGGTAGTTGGCTCATTCAGCGCTGGTGCCAGTGTGCGCAACGAGGTTACTGATAGTTCCATAGTGCAATTCCTTTATGAAATGCAGCGCATGGTGAACGAGCTTGTGCCCGACAGCACATTGCAAACTACAAAAAACATAATGACTGGAAACTTTGCGCGCTCGCTTGAAAGGCCGCAGACCATCGCAAATTTTGCCTACAACATCCAGCGATACAATTTGCCTAAGGACTACTACCAGACTTATCTGCAAAAGTTGAATGCTGTGACTCCGGCAGATATACAGGCCATTGCCCGCAAATTCATCAAACCTTCGAACTGTAACATTACTGTAGTTGGCAATCAGGCAATACTGCCCACACTACAGCAATTTGCCGCAAGCGGAAACGTTGAAGTATTGAATTATGATGGTTCGCCTTTCATCGATAAAAAACCTGTTCCCGATGGCATGACTGCCAATGATGTGCTGAACAAATACATAGCAGCAGTGGGTGGTGAAAAAGTGCTGGCCGAAGTAAAATCTTATGAGCAGACGGGCACAATGCAAATGGGCCCCATGAAGATGGAAATGAAAGTGAAAATGAAAGACAATGCCAAACGCCTTGAGCAATTCAACTTCGGCAAAATGGAAATAAAAGAAGTGTATGATGGCAAGAATGGAGTGAGCATACAGGTAGGTAAAAAAGAGAAAATGAGCGAAGGCGATCTACTGAATAAAAAAATGGATTGCGACATGCTTGGCGAATTGCACTATGCACAATATGGCATCACTCCGGTGCTAACCGGTATAGAAACAATAAATGGTGAAGAGGCCTATGTAGTTGAGTTACGTAAATCTGATGGTAATGTGGATAAAGATTATTTCAGTATTGCCAGCGGACTGCGATTGCGGAGTATTACTACAGATGGTGCTGGTGAGGAAGCAGTGACAGTAGAAACCAACTACGTGGAATATGCAAGTGTGAACGGCATGAAATACGTGAAAAAAGTAGCACAGACTGTGGGTGGCATGCAGATGGAATTCAACTACGACACCATGGTGATAAATCCTAAATTGGACGACAAGGATTTTGTTGTGGAGCCTTAGTCAATGTATAAGAATATTGAAAAAGGGGACAACAACATTTGTCCCTTTTTTTGTTTCAAATTTTATGAGTGGGAGCGCAACACATAAACAATGCATTGGCTGCAACAGCACTGCGTTGAATACTGTGAATGGTTACCACAAGGTGGCTTTATTGAAGTGCACTGATTGCAGCCTGGTTTTTTGCACAGCCATTCCCACCACGCAAGAGTTGACTGAATACTACAAACACTATGGCAAGACTGATTTCATCTCGGCAATCACCACCAAGCGCTACAACACTTGGTTAGATGAATTTGAAAAATTCAGGCATACCAACAACTTGCTTGATATAGGTTGTGGCAATGGCTTCTTCCTTTCAGAAGCCAAAAAGCGCAGATGGAATGTGTATGGCACCGAATTCAGCAATGCGTTGGTTCAAGGTTGTGTTGACAATGGAATCAACATGCATGAAGGTGTGTTGACTGAAGAAACTTTTGGTGGTGTAATATTCGATGTGGTAACCTCCATAGAAGTAATAGAACACATCAACAATCCGCTGGATGAAATGCAAATGGTGAATGGGATGCTGCGAAGTGGTGGCTTGTTCTACTGTACCACACCGAACTGGAATGCGCTGAGCAGATTTTGGCTTAAAGACCAATACAATATCATAGCATATCCTGAACACCTCGCCTACTTCACTCCGCGCAGCCTCAACAAACTGATGAAAAGATGTGGCTTTGAAAAACTGAAAACTGAAACCACCGGCATCAGCATCACACGATTCAACCAGAGCACTGGTAGAAAAAAGCAGGCCGTGGTTTCTGTCAGCAGTGATGATGAAGTGCTGCGCAATAAACTGGAAACAAAGTGGTATTTGAAGTTGATCAAAAAGCTGATGAATGCAGTGTTCAAATTCACCGGAACTGGTTATTCATTGAAAGGCTGGTACGTGAATAAGTGAATGAGCTTTCAACGACAATGTGCAGGGGTTATGGTAACTGGCATATAAGGCATCTCCACAATCCACATGCAACAACAAGCAGTACTAAGCTGTTCCGCCACCGCCCTTCTTCTTCTTTCTGCGCTTCTTCTGTATGGATTTATCGCGTACATAAACTTTCTTCTTCTCAACGGGCACGTTGCGCTTTTCGTGAAATGCACCTTTGAATGTGGGATCGTCCAATCTCTTTTGGTGATCCACTTCGCGGGCCTGGTCTTGATGTTCGTTAAAGTTTGTATCAGCTTGTTTTGCATCAACAGGCCAAGGCTTGCGGGCGATAGTTTGTTTTATCAACTGCTCTATTTGCTCCACGTGGTAAGCCTCGCTCGGATCCATCAGGCTAATGGCAACACCCGTCTTGAACGCACGGCCTGTTCGCCCTATGCGGTGCACATAGTCCTCGTGGTGCTGCGGTATGTTGAAGTTGATAACGTGCGACACCTCGTGCACATCAATGCCACGTGCAGTTACATCAGTACTTACAAGTACCCGCACATCGCCACTCTTGAAATCATCCACCGCATTGATCCGAGCATTTTGCCCTTTGTTGCTGTGCAGCAGGCGCACCTCTCCCACTTTGGCTTTGAGCAGTGCATTGTACAGTTCTGTGGCATCCTCTTTTGTTCTCACAAACACTATCACACGTGCAAAAGTGGTGTCTTTCATTAAGTGAAGCACCAGATTCAGTTTGCTTTGCTTGTTGGGTGCTTCATAGAGCAATTGCTCCACAGTACTTGCCGGAGTGGCTTGCGGTGTCACCTCTACACGCTGCGGAAAAAGCAAAAAATTATCAGCTATGTGCTGCACCTTTTCGGGAAACGTAGCACTGAATAACAACTGCTGCTTTTTCTGAGGCATGGTTTCCTGAATCTGCCTCAGTTGCGGCCAGAAACCCATATCCATCATTCGGTCGCATTCATCAAGCACCACGTGTTTTATTTTTTTGGTTATCAATATGCGCTGGGTGTAAATCTCCAGAAACCTGCCTGGTGTAGCAACTATCAAATCAACACCGCTTTCTATTTTATCCTTCTGTGCTTTTGGTCCTATGCCACCAAACAGTGCCACCCATCGCAAATCGGTGTTGGCAGCTAACGCTGCAATGCTGCGCTCTACCTGCACCGCCAGCTCTTTGGTAGGCACCAGTACAAGGCATCGTGGTTCTGTGCCCTGTGCATATTTCAATATTTGAAGCAGTGGCAACAGATAAGCTGCCGTTTTCCCTGTTCCGGTTTGGGCTATGCCGATCAAATCTTGCCCGGCTAATATGCGTGGTATAGCTTTCAATTGTATTTCAGTAGGCTCGTTGTAGCCCGCTTCTGTTACCGCATCCAGAAATTGCCGGCTTAGTTTGAGGTCAGAAAATGTACTCACTGAAATGCACGTTTTGTAAATGGCTTATAGAAATAATTGAGATGTGCAAGTCTATGATGAAGTACAAGGTGTCTCAGATGTTTCTTCAACTTCGAAGTTGTGCACTCTTAGTGCTTGTCACTCACATCCTGTAATCTGCACAGAGCATTTTGAACAGCTTCCATTACATTTGTAATTCGGATAAACTTTAATTTCATTACCAAAAACAAAAACACTTTACACAGATGAAAACCCTCCGCACCATTTTGGCTTTAGTAGTGCTTATGCCATTGCTCTCAGGCTGCGACAAATTCAAAGAAGAGCGATTCTCAACCACAATACCAATCACTTTCGAAATTGACAAATTGGACACTGACCCTTTGGTGGTTGATTTGGACGGCACCATCACAGCCCTCATCAACGATGAGCTGAACAAATACAAAGAAGAAATAAAACGATACGAATTGGTAAGTGTAACCTACAAAGTATGGGAATACTATGGCACTGCCGGTGTAGTGTTCGATGGTTCCATTGGCTTTGGCAATGTCAACATGAGTGCACCCGGTGTTTCGGCCCAGTTCAACGACATCGACCTGCAAACCTCCTTTGACAACCCAAACCAGACGCAATTCCCTTTCAACTCACAAGATGTGGATAAGATTGAACAATATTTCTTAGACACCAACGGGATGCGCCTGTGGCTTGATGGCGATGTAAGTGATGTGCCTGTACATTTTGTATTGGCCATTACTGTAAACGTTGATGCCATAGCCGAAGTGGAAGACTAATAAAAACCAAAAGTTAGCATATAGATATTTTATTCAACTGAAAGAGCCTGCGACACATATCAGTTGCAGGCTCTTTTTCATGCCAAAAACAATTGCGCCAATTCACCATCTGCTTCCCCACACAAAAACTAAAACATGATTCTGAAGGAAATAATTGATTGCTTGGAAAGGCTTGCGCCCCCGAGCTTACAAGAAAGCTATGACAATAGTGGACTGATAACCGGAAGTGCAGACATGGACATCAGTGCAGCACTCATTTGTTTAGACAGCACACCTGAGGTGATTGAAGAAGCCATCAGCAAAAATTGCAACTTGGTCATTGCACACCACCCCATCATTTTTTCAGGTTTGAAAAAACTGAATGGAAAAAACTACATCGAACGAGCAGTAATGCTGGCTATAAAGCATGACATAGCCATCTATGCCATACACACCAACTTAGACAATGTGCAGCATGGTGTCAACATGATGGTAGCCGAAAAACTTGGATTGAAGAACACCAGCATACTTGAACCAAGATCCGGACTGCTGGATAAACTCGTGGTATTTGTGCCCAACAGCCACGCTGAGCTAGTGAGACAAGCCATATTCGAAGCAGGTGGCGGCCACTTAGGCAACTACGACCAATGTAGTTTCAACATGACAGGCATCGGAAGTTTTCGTGCAGGCAATGGTGCTAACCCATACAGCGGTACCATCGGGACACAGCACACTACAGAAGAAACAAGAATAGAAGTAATACTTCCCAAATGGATTACAGGCAAAGTAGTAAAGGCCATGAAGGCAGCCCATCCTTACGAAGAGGTAGCCCACGACATATACCCACTCTCCAATCTGTTGACTAACGCAGGCAGCGGTCTACTTGGCGAACTGGAAGCACCCCTCAATACAATTACATTTCTACAGCATGTGAAGGACACCCTCAAATCCGGATGCCTGAAATACACCGCCACCCACAAGCAGAAGGTGCAGCACATTGCAGTGTGTGGAGGCAGTGGCAGCTTTCTGCTACAGCAAGCCATAGCTGCCGGTGCAGATGTGCTTGTCACTGCAGATTTCAAATACCACCAGTTTTTCGATGCAGACCAGCGCATCATCATAGCCGACCCCGGCCACTACGAGAGCGAACAATTCACCATTCAGCTTTTGAGCAATTGGTTGAAGGCTGAAATGCCTACATTCGCGACCCGTTTTACGGAATTGAACACCAATCCTGTAAACTATTTGTAACCAATACCCATGGCAAAGAAACCAGTAAAAGCAAAGGCAGCAAAGAAGCCCGCCAAGCCCGCGAAGAAAGTTGCGGTGAAGGCTAAGCCCACCAAGCCTGCTAAAGCAAACAAACCGGCCAAAGCCGGTAAAGCCGCTAAAAGTGGTGGTTTGGCCAAAAAAGCAAAAGTGTCCAAGCCGGCTGCGAAGCCCGCCAAATCAGTAAAAACAAAACCGGCAGCTGCTAAAAAAGCAGCAAAACCTGTTGCAAAGGCAAAACCAACGAAGCCCGTGGCAAAAGCGAAAGCAGCAAAGCCTGCCAAACAAGCCAAACCTGCTAAAGCAGTAAAGCCTGCCAAGGCTACAAAGCCAGCAAAACCTGTCAAAGCAGCAAAGCCTGCAAAGACTATCAAAGTTGCAAAGCCTGCGGTAGCTTCTAAAAAGGCTGAAAAACCAATGGCTGTGAAAACAGCGCCTCAGCCCAAACTTGTTGAAAGGAAAACCGAACCTGCTAGAGCAGCGGAACCCGCTAAACCGGTTACACCCGTGAAAACCGTTGAGCAGATAATGCACGAAAAGTCGAAAGCTGTAACTGCGCAAGCGGGCAAATTGGTTGCTAAAAAAGAAGAACTCTTCGTGCCCAAATACCAACTGCCGACACCCGTGGAAGTGGTAAAACCGTTGCGACTGAAGCCAGTGGCAACAGATGAAAAGGCTAACACCAAACCGGTGGCAAACCCAATATATGTAGCTCCACAGCGCGAGGGTCAGGCTCCTATCAAGTTTGCCCCCATGGCCATCGTAGAGCGTGCACCCGAAAAAGAAAAGAAACAAATACAGGAAGATTCAGAAGATATGAAAACATCACCCAGACTTGCCTTCAAAGAAGGCGATGACAAAAAAGGAGGCGTAAGCATAGAAGACAAACTGCGCGCCCTTTACGACATTCAATTGATTGACACACGCATCGACAAGATGCACGCCATGAGGGGCGAACTGCCTCTGGAAGTAGAAGACCTCGAAGCAGAGGTGGAGGGTTTGGAAACGCGCATTACCAACCTGAACAACGAAGTGAAACATGTGGACAATGAAATTGCCAACAAAAAAATTGGCATCAAAGACTCCGAAGGGCTGATAAAGAAATACAAAGAGCAGCTCAACAATGTAAAGAACAACCGCGAGTTCGACTCACTCAACAAAGAAGTAGAATTTCAGGAGCTCGAAATCGTGTTGCACAATAAGCGCATCAAAGAATTTCAAACCCAGAAGACAACCAAAGAGGAACTGCTTACCACAGCAGAAGCCAAAGTGAAGGAGCGCAAAAACGACCTGAAAATCAAGAAGAACGAACTGAACGAGATAATCAAAGAAACCGAAAAGGAAGAAAAAATTCTTCGCAAAAAAGGAGACGAAGCTCGCAAGGTGATTGAAGAAAGATTGCTGAGTGCTTATGAGCGCATCCGCTCTGGCGCACCCAACAAAATGGCAGTAGTGCCCATCGAACGAGAAGCCTCGGCAGGCTCATTCATACAACTGCCACCTCAAAAACAATTGGACGTTGCCGCCCGAAAACGGGTGATAGTGGATGAGCACAGTGGCCGCATACTCGTTGATGCCGAACTGGCCCGCGAGGAACAGGAAAAAATGGATGCTCTTTTAGACAAAGAACTCCGCAAGGCATAGTCGTCAGTTCAGAACATTTAATAAATAGTGAAGCCGCCCCTGCTGGATAGCAGGGGCGGCATCTTTATTGAGCGAGTTTTTCTACGAGGTATCTGTAATTCCTCCAAACGAAAAAAGACGCCTTTCAGCGTCTTTCATTAGTAGCGGGGACAGGACTCGAACCTGTGGCCTTTGGGTTATGAGCCCAACGAGCTACCAACTGCTCCACCCCGCAATATCGAGGGCGCGAATATACACGCCTCATTTCACAGCACAGCATTGTTTTTACACAGAATCAAAAATAGAAGCTGAAATAACTACACTCAGTAGCTTCGCCAACTCCAATGGAACAAAAACACAAAGCCGGTTTCGTCAACATAATCGGAAATCCTAATGCCGGCAAAAGCACTCTCATGAATGCTTTGATGGGCACCAAACTGAGCATCGTTACACCCAAAGCGCAGACCACCCGCCACCGCATCATGGGCATTCTCAATGGAGATGACTACCAGATTGTGTATAGCGACACGCCCGGTGCCCTCGAACCCAAATACAAACTACAAGAAGGCATGATGAAAGCAGTAACAGGCGCACTCAAAGATGCCGACCTCATATTGCTCGTGGTGGATTGTGCCGACAAAAAACCCTTTCATCCGGACACACTCGCAAAAGTGCAAAAAACAAAAGTGCCTGTGTACGTAGTGCTCAATAAGTACGACCTCGTAGGCAACGATGGAGTCAATGCCGCGTTCGACATCTGGGCAGAGCTTTTGACCAAAGCCAAAATTTTTCCGGTATCTGCCTTGGAGAAAATTCACACACGCGAGTTGCTACAGCAAATCATCAAAGCACTACCCGAGTCGCCTGCCTATTTCCCAAAAGATGAAATGAGCGACCGCACTATGCGATTCTTTGTAAGCGAAATAATCAGAGAAAAAATTTTTACCAACTACGACCGTGAGATTCCATACTCCTGTGAAGTACGAGTGGACGAATACAAAGAAGAACCAAACCTGCTGCGTATTGGCGCCATCATCTACACTGAACGTGAGTCGCAAAAGCGCATACTCATAGGCCACCAGGGCAGCATGCTCAAGCGTGTAGGCACGCAGGCCCGCAAAGACATCGAAGCCTTCACAGGCCAAAAAGTAATGCTCACCACACACGTAAAAGTGGACGAAGGATGGCGCAATGACAATACTAAACTGAAACAATTCGGATACACCGAATAACACGCAAGTACTCGCTCCTGCTCTACTATGGAAAACGACTTTCTGCTCAACCCCGAAATTACTTTTCTCAACTTCGGTTCGTTTGGTGCTTGTCCAAAGCCCGTGTACAATACTTATCAGGACTTTCAAAGGCAACTGGAATATGAACCTGTGCAATTCATGGCGCACCACGGACCACGACTTTTGAAACAATCACGGCAAGCACTCAGTGCATACATCGGCTGCCACGAGGACGATGTGGTATTTGTACCAAATCCCACACACGCATTCAACATTGTAGCTAAAAACCTACGCCTGCAGGATGGTGATGAGGTGCTTACCACAGATATAGAGTATGGCGCCATGGACCGCACTTGGCATTACTACGCTGCGCAAAAAGGTTTTGCATACAAGAGGCAGCACATTGAGCTTCCATTGAAGAGTGTAGATGATTTCTGTGAAAAATTTTGGCGTGGCCTCACACCTAAAACAAAAGCAATTCATATAAGCCACATCACCAGCAGCACTGCACTCATATTACCCGTGAAGCAAATATGCCAGCGCGCAAATGAGCTTGGACTGATAACCATTGTGGACGGAGCGCACGTTCCCGGCCACATTCCGCTCCATCTGCAAGACCTGCAAGTGGACTATTACACAGGCGCCTGTCACAAGTGGATGATGACACCCAAGGGTTGCTCATTCCTTTATGCAAGAAAAGAATTACAACATGCATTAGATCCATTGATAGTAGGTTGGGGTTATCAAAGCACAACTCCATCGCACTCGCAATTCTTAGACTACCATCAGGTGCAAGGCACGCGCGACTACAGTGCATACCTCACAGTGCCTGCTGCCATCGGGTATATGCAAGAAAACAAATGGAGCGTGGTGGCTGCTGGCTGTCGCCAAATGGTGCAGCAAAATGTGCAACGATTTGCTGACTTGTTGCAGACAACTCCGCTTGCACCAATAGGTGATGATTTCTTTGGTCAGATGTGCAGCCTTGAAGTAAAGGGACATGACCCTATTGCACTCAAACAAAAACTCTACAATGAATACCGCATAGAAATACCTGTGATGCCTCATGAAGGCAAAGTTTACATCCGGTATTCAATCAATGTTTTCAACACACAGGATGATTTGGATGAGCTTTATGAAGCATTGCAGAAAATTTTGATTCCATCATGAAGGCGCTGTCATTTTGTGAGTAATCACAAGTTTCATGATTTCAATAGAACAATTTTCAGAAGTTTCGCCAGCGCTTCCATTTTCATTTTTTCGAATGGATGTCCCACGCCTGGGAGCTGAACCACCTCACCATATGGATGCTGACGCGCTATGGCAAGTGATGCATCTGTACCTGCTGTTTTGTCGTCACTGCCATAAAGCATCAATGCAGCCATGTCATGCCATTGAATGCCTTCGGTAAGGTCCGGTTTTTCGCCTAAGTGCTTCATCATTTCTTTGGTTGCTTCCACCACTTGTATCCATTCATTGGGTGCGTGTATCTTTTCCAAGTGCTTTACAAATGCAGGAATTTTCTCTTGCATTTTATCTGTGTTCAACTGTTGCATTTCGAGGGCGGCACTCTCCGGTGTCCAGTCTAATTTTACACCAAGGGTTATTACTTTTTCGAATTGCCAGGGAGTGGAGAGTGACGCCAGTAAAGCCGCATATCCTCCCATGCTATATCCGAATAACGAGGCAGTTTGCAAATTCCTTTTTTCCATGTACTGAAAAATATCTTGCACAAAATCATCCATAGTGAAGCCTGCATCGGGTATGGGTAAGCCGCCATGGCCGGTGAATGAAAAGGCGTGAACTTCAATTTCACTCTGCAAGAGATTTGACAATGGTGTCATTTGTTCTTTGCTTGCCAGAGCGCCATGCAGCAACAGCAGGTTGGGTTTTTTGGTATTCATATTCCTGGTTTTGGGTGAAAAGAAAGCTGCGCGAAATAAATTTTTTTCTCCTACAAAGAACAATTTGCATCGCACTGCTCATACTTTCACACCACGTTAAGCCCCCAACGGAGTTTGAGTTTCAAGTTTATGAAGTGTTCAAGTTCCATGTGGTGTTGTCGGTGCAATGAGATTGTGTTTGTGCAGTAGTTCGTTTTCATCTTCTACATGTGTGAAAGGTTGAAACTGCAAAACTTCCAGCCCCGATTCCGTTTCGCGACACTGACGACCTAAGCAAACTTTATTTCTTAACCAGCCGCACCCTCTCCTCTGAAGAGGGCAGGGTGAGGCAAAACACCTTAACGTTATGCAAGTCTTTGATGCAAACCACATCCGCAACATTGTATTGGTGGGCGGGGCGAAAAGCGGCAAGACCACCCTTGCCGAGACCATGCTTTTCGAATCGAAAGTCATTCACAGGAGAGGTTCGGTGGAACAAAAGAATACGGTGAGCGACTTTCACGAGATTGAACACGAACGCGGAATTTCCGTGTATGCCACACCGATGCACAGCGAGTGGCGCAACTACAAAATCAACATCATAGACACTCCGGGGCTTGACGATTTCATTGGCGAAATTGTAGCTCCCCTGCGTGTGGCCGACACCGCGGTGATGCTCTTCAATGCGCAGCACGGTGTGGAGGTGGGAACCGAATTGGTATGGCAACATGTGGACAAATACCGCAAGCCGGTCATTTTCGTCATCAACCAATTAGACCATGCCAAGGCCGATTTCGAAATGACATTTAACAGCATACGCGAACACTTTGGGACTAACGCGGTGCTGATGCAATACCCAGTAAATGCAGGTGAAGGTTTCAACACCATCATTGACTTGCTGAAAATGGTGATGTACAAATTCCCTGCTGATGGTGGCAAGCCTGAGAAGCTGCCCATACCCGAAAGCGAAAAACAAACAGCCGATGAGCTGCACAACATATTAGTAGAAAAAGCGGCAGAGAATGATGAAGCATTGATGGAACTTTTCTTCGAAAAAGGCAACTTAGATGAAGACGAATTGCGCAAAGGCCTGCACATAGGCATGCTCAATCACGAGGTGTTCCCCGTGTTCTGCATCAGTGCATTGAAGAACATGGGAAGCGGAAGACTGATGGGTTTTATAGACAACGTGGCACCTGCTGCACACGAGTTGAAACCTGAAATAGGTGAAGATGGCAGCGAAGTGAAATACAATGCCAATGGCCCTGCTGTATTGTTTGTTTTCAGAACAGAACACGAAGCCAACCTCGGCAAACTCAGCTACTTCAAAGTGTTGAGTGGTGAGCTGAAGAAAGGCGCTCAATTGAAGAACAGCAACTCGCACACAGTGGAAACCATCAACCAACTCTACGTGATGGACGGACACCAGCGCAATCCTGTGGACATATTGAAGGCAGGCGATATTGGTGCTACACTGAAACTGAAAAACACTGAAACCAATCACACGCTGCATGCCTTGAGTAGTGAGCTGCGCATACAGCCCATTGCCTTTCCAACCTCGCGCATGACGGTGGCCATAGCAGCCAACAATAAAAAAGATGATGAACGACTTGGTGAAGTGCTGAAGAAAATGCATGAGCAAGACCCCACAGTTCAGTTTGAACACAACACCGAGGTGAAACAATTGCTACTGCACTGTCAAGGTGAACTTCATTTAGCCACCATCAAATGGACATTTGAGAAAGTGTATAGCATGGATATCAGTTTTGATAAACCAAAAATTCCGTACAGGGAAACCATACAGCGGGCAGCGAATGCCAGCTACCGACACAAGAAGCAAAGTGGTGGCAGTGGACAGTTTGGCGAAGTACACATCAAGATAGAACCATGGTATGAGGGCATGGACGAACCAACTGGTTTCAGCTTGCGCCATAAAGAAGAACACGACCTGAAGTGGGGAGGCAAACTTGTTTTTTACAACTGCATAGTAGGTGGAGTTATTGACATGCGTTTTATACCATCAGTACTAAAAGGCATCATGCACAAAATGGAGCAAGGCCCGCTTACAGGCAGCTACGTGCGCGATGTGCGTGTGATGCTTTACGATGGCAAGATGCACGATGTGGACTCGAACGACATCAGTTTCCAGATAGCTGCACAGATGGCTTTCAAAGAAGCATTTCACAATGCACAACCCAAATTGCTTGAGCCTATTCACGAACTGGAAGTACTTGCTCCTACTGATGTAACAGGCGATGTAATCAAAGACCTGCAAAGCCGCAGAGGCATCATACTCGGCATGGACAGCATAGGGCAGAATACACGCATCACTGCACGTGTGCCGCAGGCAAGTTTGTACAAATACACTACTTCATTGCGCTCACTCACACAAGGCAAGGCCTCATTCAGCGGGCACTTTGCAGAGTATGCAGCAGTGCCACCTGCACTGCAAGAGGAAGTGATAGCAGCGAATAAGCATTTGCATGAGGAGGTGGTGCATTGAGCACAGTATGAGCATGAGAAAGGCTGTTCGCCTATAGCGGACAGCCTTTTTTGTTTGCAATGGTTTTTCATCGCCTGTTTTACCTTTGAGAAAAATTTACATCGCCATGGCCGACATCATCGTAAACGTTCCGCAAGACAAACTTCAATTCTTTACTGCATTGCTCAAAGAGTTGAAACTGAAATTCACCAATGAAGAAGCGTATGAAGTGCCGGAGTGGCAGCAGCAATTGATAAAGGAACGCTTTGCCACAGCTACTGCAGATGACTATGTACCAGCCACCGAACTGCTTGATGAAATAGCGAAGAAGCATGGCATCATCAAGTAGAAAGAAGTATGTGGTAGTAATGGACAGGCGCGCTGAAAAGGAAATTGGTGAAAGCTTCATTTATTACCAGAAAATTTCACTTCGTCTTGCACAGCGTTACTACAAGGCCATAAAGCAGGCAGCGAAAGACCTTGAATCGCATCCACACTACCAGTTGAAGTATGATGATTACCGCTGCCATGCAGTGCGGGGTTTTCCGTTCTTGCTGCACTACAAAGTAGATGAGACACATAGGATAGTTCGCATTGGTGGCGTCATACATACTTCACGCAATCCAGATAGTGCTTATTTGAAATAAAGGAATCAGCCTTGGTGTTGCCCGATAAGAGAATAAAATCAATCCCGAAGAATCGGGCTTTCACTTCGTTCAACACAACCTCAAATAGAAGCAAGTAATAGGCTATTCACTCCCTACGTATTCACTTCCTTACCACCCTGCCCCTATCCAACACACGCGGCCCCATGGCACCTCGCGATTGGTACTTGCCGCGCTTGCCGGGTATGATGTAGCCCACCATCAGCTCGTGGGTAAATGGGCTGAGCACGTTGGCACTACCCGTGGTGAAATCGAATGCATATCCAAGAAAATAATTGTTCATCTGTCCTGCCACGTTGATGGCAATCGCATCCTTGTAGCGCGCAGTTACTCCTGCCCATACCCTATCGCGATATCCTACTTTCAGATTTACATCCATCTGCACGGGAGTTAGCGGTGTAAACTTCATCATGCCACTTGGCTGTATATCAAAATCGGTGTTGATATTGTAGCGATAGCTTCCCATGATGTGGAAGTGGCGCATATTCTGGTTGTCTATTTTGTTATTCAAACCTTCAAGTTTCAGCCGGGTTTGAATCATTTGAGGTATGCTGAAACCGAAGTAGTAGTTCTGACCATATACCATCATACCAAGGTTGGCATCCACATTCATTGCAGTTTCTGCCTGCATGCCATTCAGTTCCAAATCATCGGGCTGATACACTACCAATTTGCTGTTGTCCAATTTGAACTGACTGCCTGTAAAGCTCAGTCCGAAGCTGATGGCATCGTAATTATTCAAATCAATATGATATGCACCTGTAAGGTCGATGCTGGTGCGTGTGATGGCACCACCGGTATCATCATGTTTCAGTATGGCACCAAAGCCTGATTTCTCAGGGCCCTGAAAGTGGCCACTTGCCATGAAGGTGGTAGGTGCGCCTTTAAATCCTGTCCACTGGTTGCGGTAGTTCAGGTAGAATGGAATCTGATTGAGGGTACCTGCCACGGCAGGATTCACAAAGTAAGGATTGTACATGAACTGTGTAAGCCTTGAGTATTGCTGCCCGGCACTATCCATCGCAAAGAGCATCAAAGCCAACGCGGTGAGTGTAAAAATTCTTTTCATATCTGTGATAAGATGTTGTCGTTGTTTTTTCTTCTCAATACTTAATGGTGACAGTGCCCTGAATCGGGTCTTTGTCGTCAGCGTAGTCTATCGAAAAATAATAATCTGCAACAGGCAGCGGTTCGTTCTTGTAGGTACCATCCCATTGTGCGGTGTAGCCCTTGCTCTGAAATACCATCTGTCCCCACCGGTTCACTACTGTTATATCCGCATCGGGATAAAATTCCAATCCGCCCAATACCCAGAAGTCATTCACGCCATCGCCATTGGGTGTAATGCCTGTGCTTATGAAGAAACAGCCAACAGTAGGGTCCACAAAAACTTCTTCGGTCAATGTGCAGCCAATGGCATCAGTCACAATGACGGTATAGCTCTGGTTGCTGGCAAGGCCTACTGCGGTGGCTGTTAACTGTGCGTAATCATCATTCCACAAATACGTGATGGGCAGATTGCCATTTTGCACACCAATGGTTGCTGTGCCGTCCACCATATTCCAGCAGGTTTCCGGACTGCTGTAAGTAGTAAGCACCATATCGGTGATGATGTCAGGCACTACAGGCTGCGAGAGTTGAAGTGAACAGTCTGCTTCATCGTTCAGTTCAAAATCTATTACACCTTCACCAAGTCCGGTGAATTCATAAGTCACACTGTCAAGCTGCACCCAGCTCAATGTTTCGGGTTCAATGAATAGTGTAAGGTCGCCCGTGCCACCGCTCACCGTCACCACCGCATCACCATCAAACATGCCTGTGCAGGTAGGTGCATTAAGGGCTATGTCTATAGCCAGCGGATCAGGCTCACCTATTTCAAATTCGATGCTGTCTTCACAATTGAACAGGTCAGAGACTATCATAACATATGCATCAGAGCAAAGTGAAGTGACAGTACCATTGACAGCTCCGGTGAGGCCTGTTGGTGTAAGCACATAATCATAGGGCATGGTGCCGCCAACTACTGTGTACATCACTATGCCATCGCAGTTACCTCCGCAGCTTGCATCGGTTGTTGCTGTCACTGTAGCCACAAGCAGTTCAGGTTCGGTGATGATGGCATCTTCCGTGTCTGTGCAGCCATTGACATCGGTAATGGTGTAGGTGTATGTGCCCGGTGCAAGGTCTGTAACCGTTGCAGGTACATCGAGATTGCCGGGTGTTACTACAAATGGTTCAGTACCTCCGCTGTTGTCTATTTCTATCTCACCATTAGCCAATCCAAAGCAGGTAACGTTTTGTGGATTCAACAGTATTTCCAACTCACCGGGCGGAGTCAGTATCAGGTTTTCCACCAATTCTTCACATCCATTTTGGTCTGTGATCAATATTTCATAGTTGCCTGCACACAGGTCGGTGTATTCCACGCTGTTGCCGCTGCATGGCGGTGTGCAGTTGCCGGAGTTGGGTGTAAGGCTGTATGTGTAGCCACCAAAGCTGCCTTGCACATTGTTCAACAACAATTTTGCATTGCAATCATTGAAGCAAAGCTCCTCTACTATTTCAATTTCATAAGTAATTGGTGTCGGCTCACCCACAGTGAATTCATGTTGAATAAGGCAACCGTTGTCGTCAGAAATGACGGTGGTGTAATCACCGGCACACAGCGCATCAATATCCGCCACTCCACCGCCATTCTCGTTGCAGGTAATGCTGTACGGAGCAGTGCCTCCAATTATTTCATACACTATGGTGCCATCACAAAATGTATTGCAGGTGGCATCGGTTATCACACTGGTTTGCGAAAATTCTTCAGGTTCCGTTATTTCAAAACTGTCAATTATTTCGCAACCATTGCCATCTGTAATTACCACATCATAAGTGCCGCCATCTAAATTGGCAATGGTTATGTTGAGGGGACTGTTTCCTGTAAAATCATCGAAGGGCTGACCTTCATAATTCCACTCCGCTGTAATGGTTCCTGTACCTCCGGTTACATTGCCGATGATGCTGCCATTGTCGTATCCAAAGCAAGGAATCACAGTCACATTCGGATTGTAAAGCATCTGTGCCGGACAACTCACATTGATGGTTTCTGAAACAGAACAATCGTTCTCATCAGTAGCTGTAATAATGTAACTGCCACAACCAAGGTCTGTGATGATGTCGCCACATTGGTGTTGCTGGCCCGCAGCTACTACTACCACATCGCCTGTTCCTCCGCTGCATGTTATTTCTATTTGTGCGGTGGCTTCGCCAAAACACATTACATCTTGCAGCAATATGGCATCCATCTGCAGCTCTACTGGCTCAGTTACCTCAAACACCGCAGTGGTATCACGGCAGCCCGCATCATCAGTCATGGCGATGTAGTAGCTGCCGGCATTGATGGGCGTAATGGTGAGACCCAGGCCCTGATCGTTGTATGTGGCCACAAGCACATCTGCATTGGTGTATAGCAGGTAGTCAACTAAGCCGTTACCACCATCACTCAGCAATACCTGATTCTCTTCTCCAAAGCACGATGCGCCACCAACTGCGGCAGTATTGTCCATCGGGTTGGCAAGGCAGGGGTGTGCTGCATCAAAGCACTTGTCGAATACTGTGATTGTTCCCGGATCGTTTGCATCTACCATCGCCTGGGTTTTGTACGAAAGGTTCAGACATCCACTGATGTCGCCACAACTTGTAAACTGTGCAATTTTTACACGGTTGTCAGCACCGGCATAAGAGGCTGATCCGCTGTTGAGACATGATGCAACAAAAACGGCATGCTCATCCCAGAAAAAAGAACCGCCATCGAAATAATCACCATTTACAGTGCCTTCAAAATCGGTGAGCCAGGTGGCACATTGCCCCAGGCTGCTTATCAATATGTCGCACGATGCATCACTGGAGCAATTTTTACTGATGGTAAGAAATGAGTCAAACTCGGTGGTTGGGAATGCATTGAAATTGTAAAAGCAGGTATTGGTAAAACCATAGGACGTTTCTAATTCGTGCTGAAAAAGACCGCAGGGAAAATCGAAATAGGCAGCACTGTCAGTATCCTGAACACAATCGGGTATGCCTTCTGCCGCAAATATGCTTTGCAGATAATTGCCAGGTCCGGTAAATACCACATACACCTCATACATGCAGTAACCCGTAAGGTCCACACCTGCCTCGCCATAGTTGCCGTAGAGCGGAGTTATATCTACTTCTATGGGCACGGCTGCGAGTTGTGCTGTTGATTTTTCCGTGCAGAGAAGTATTGAAAAAGCCAGAATGAAAATCTTCAGATAAGGGTATTTCATCATAGATAACGATTTGAGATGTGCTGATGGTGTAAGTCGCACAGGCCTTGGTTTATGTTGCTTGCTGTGAGTATGCCTCCGGATGCAAGCGGTGCGAATGTAATAAAACCAGCCTTCCTGATGTTCATACCTGCACACGGCTTTGAGCACGCCATTGTTGGCAGGCCATACTGCGATTCAACACCGCAAGTTCGCGCCCATGAAATGGAAAATTCTAATCAGTTGTGCCACCATGGCCACATGGTTGTGTGCAGCCTGTAGCAATAGCAGCCAAACAAAACCCCTAACAGGCCGCACATACAGCGGACTGCTTTTCGGTAAGCCTTATCACATAGAATGCATAGGAGATTCCGCTGACTACCCCATCGCGCGAGATTGCATCCATAGCTGTTCGAAACATCATGAATCACTAAATAAATGAGGTGCTTTGGCGGGATCGCCTCCGCAGAGAATTACAATTTCGCGGGTCATTAGGTTGTCCAACTCAAGGGTGAATTTGAGTTTAGCGATTTTGTAGCTGCTGATTTTGTTGAGCTTCTTATATACCGAGAGTAGGATGGCCAAAATCATTGTCATGTACATCATCACTCTGATGCCGTTTTCGTTTCTGCTGGTGAGGTGGCTGAAGTTGAGATGCTGCTTGATGAACTTGAAGAACACTTCAATTTCCCATCTTCGTTTGTAAAGGGCAGCAACCTCATAGCTGGATAATTGATCACTGTTGGTGATGAATACAATCTCTTCACCTGTTGTATCAATCACAGCTTTTATTATTCTGAACTGATGTGTTGTTTGCTTATGATTTCTATTGCTTAATGTACACCATTCATCACTGAATATATTAACTGTGGCGTCAATGGGTTTCTCCTCTATGGGTAGTTGCTCTATGAGTTTTGACTTAGCTTTTGTACTAGGTAGTCGGCCTACAAACAACTGATTCTTTCCAGACAGTTTGTCAAAGACATCTCTCGATTGTACACCGCGGTCGAAGACTACTATGCTATCGTTTTCCAGCTCACTTTCTTCTATCAATCCATACAATGCCTTGTCTTCATTTACCATTTCCGAAGTGTTGTATGTCTTGATGGAGCAAGGCAAAATTCCTTTCATGGCTACGCTGTACTTGAGGTGTTTCTTATCCCCCTTGCTGCCACCACTGCTCATGCTCCAATGCACCAGTTTGGATGATATGCCCACCACAGTGCTGTCCACTTTTACCAACGAATCTTTCTGGCCCAAATACTCATCATAGACCGTAAAGATGCTTTGAAAAACACCGTAGAAAAAGCCTGCATCAATGCTACATATCCTGTCTCTGATAGAGTTGTAGCGTGTCTCCAGGTGCTTCACATGGGCTATGTGCCGGAACTTTGCAGAACGTGCGAATGCCTCCATTACCCGAAGGCTCGACTTATTGTGCTCTACCATCGAATAAAGCAATAGCTTAAACACAATATCCGCATGAAGTTTTTTGACTTGATGATTGGCCTCCGTCTCAGCTTCAAGAAATTCGATGAGGTCAACAGGAATGAGAGCAAGCAACTTTTGTACTTTCATCCACCAATGTTCTGCTCAGATAACAACCCTTCGGCACTGATTCAAATGCCTTTGCCTACAACGGTTTGTTCATGTTTCGAACACCTATGGTCATAGACTTGGCGCATGGCTCAAACGAGACACAGTCTCGCTCGAGTTGTGGCGCATTCTTAAGCGATGGGGGGTAAATGGTTGTGTATTGTTCAATGCTTTCTTCCACTGCATTGGCTTCTAATAATTGTAGTATCGTGTTATTCATGCCGCCTATGGCTTGATTGCTGAAACCCAAATGTTGAAAATGAATGAGGTGATCGCTACCACCCAGCACAGCTATGGTAGGCATTCCCACACCGCCATATTGAAATGTGAGTCCTTCCAAATCGGCCCACGATGCAGTTGGTGTAAATCCATTTTCATCTTCCCATGCCAATATCTAATCGCATGTATTGAGGTCATCGTTGGAAATGGAAAACCATAAAACCTGCCCGGGATAATTCTGCTCGTAACCCTCAAACAAAGGCTGTATGGCATTGCCTGCATCTATACAAGGCTGGCAACCCGGCAGCATTACGAAATCCAAAATCACCACCTTGCCTGCGTCCAACTGTTCATACAAATCGAAATAATTACCGTTGCAATCTGTGATGCTGAAGTTGGGGCCAATTTCTTGTGCATGCAGGCCAAATACAAATTGGATGGTGATAAGTGACATGTAAAATTTTTTCATTCAATTATTGTTTTTGAATTTTGATTACTTGTGATTTATTATTTGTTGCAAGCACGAGATGATACCATCCGCAGGCCAGGCCCAATGTGCTCATTTCAATGAGTTTTTCATTGCTACTATAGTTCAAAACCATTTTTCCGGTGTTGTCAGTGAATGAGCAATGAAACAGTTCATTGTTGTTGTTCTCAATATGCACTACATCCATGCAGGGGTTCGGATATGCAACCATTGCAAATGGTTCGTTTTCTTCAACCGCCACAGTGCCTGTGGAGAAAAACCAGGTGAGCAATACTTTCTGTTCCGGAAAATTGGTGTCCCAAACATTAATCTGAACCATGCCACTGCCAACTGAATGAGGTGTTAGGTTGATGCCAAAGTAACCTGCGCTTCCCACAGCTATGTCTTGTGCTACGGTGGCTCCTGATGGTATACCTATATAACAAATGCCAATATCACACAGAGAATATTCCCAACCAGCGGGTACGTCCACTAACACATTGCCCCACGCCATGGTTAGCGGTTCCGTGCTCAAATTATTTACGTAGATGTAATGCGAAGTGTAAATGTCCAATGGCACATTGCTTATGTACATTGTGTCGCTTAGTGTGGTAGTAAAAGTTTGCGCTGCGGTTATTGTGGTAACACAAATTGCCATGACTGAGGTAGTAAATTGTCTTGTCATATCAGTGTTGAATTATGAATTGGGTGATTTCTGAATTGATTTTTACACCATAAATACCGGAGGCAATGCCGGAAGCTTCAAGCAAAATTTTGGAACCGGTAATTTCCATTGGTACGCTTATCGGGTTGCCCATAATATCAAAAATTTCCACTACAGAATTTTTTGCAACAGTGTGATTGAACCGAATTGTAAGTTGTGCAGAGGCTGGATTTGGGTAGGCCAGAATCGCAGCAGCAGTCTTCTCAGCAATGTCATCAGGGAATGTCAGGGAAAAATTGTCTATGTACAAATAGTTGCAATTGCCGGCTCCATCTTCATTGCAATTGGTCCATTGGTTCAGACTGGAACGGCAATGAACAAAAACTGTATCCGGAATTTCTTCTGATAAATATTGAATAGTAGTCTCAAAGTAGGAGTAATCATTCTGTTCGTCAAGATGAAGAACAGAATATCCTATGGTGTCTCTTTGGTTCAGCATCTCATTATACTTAAATAGGAATACTTCAACCAAACCCTTGTCTTGCTCTCCGTTAAAAGAATTGACCAACTGATACTTGTACCAACCTGTGAGTGTTGCCGGGCGATAGTCAATGGGCAGACCATTACTAAAGCAATCGTTTTCATTGCCATACAATAGCTCACCGTTGGACTGCCCGAAATACCAGCTCCACAATTTTACAGCATGAGTGCCGGATTGTGTATCATCTGTTAGCACCGCTCCTGCAATACCCGGATATGCCAGGTACCAATCCAACGGCACTGTTTCTTGGATTACAAAGCACTGACTATGACTGATAATATCAGTCTGTTCAAAGTCGCCATTCATCATTTGGCCTTGTGAATCGCCTATGGGAAAGACCAGAACAAGAAGCAAGAAGTACTTTGTCATTGCCTGTTGTTTTATTCCTTTATGAAATTTGAAATTTGTTTTCCATTTACACAAACCGAATACAATCCGTACGTCAAATTCTCAATGTCAAGAATAAATGTAGTATCAATAACTTCGAATCGTGCCTCTACACTTTTTCCCATTGAATCAAAAATGTGTATGGAAGGCTTTTCCTTGAATTCATCATTGAATTGAATGGTAACAGTTGAAGTTGCCGGGTTGGGAAATACAGAAACTTCGGTGCCGCTACCATACTCATTTACTGCATCAGGGTCTATCACCAAAAACGAACCCATCATGCCTTCGTCCTCGTGATGGAGCAGGTGGCAGTGATACATATACGGTGTCATAGGATCTGCGAAGTGTTCAAACTTTGCAATGAATGAAACACTCTGCATGGGCATCACCAATACTACATCTTTCCATCCTTGCTGGTCAGCTGGCGGTGTATCTCCATTGTAGTCAAGTACCTGAAATTCTACATCGTGTATATGAAATGGATGAGCCACTTGTGTCTGGTTGTTTAGTGTCCATATCTCTGTTGCATTCAGCATCACAGTTTCATTTATCACCTCCATGTCAAATTGTACATTGTTAATTCCAAATGGCCCTTCTACCATGCTGTCCATTCCACTTTCCATCGGCACCAGATTTATTTCCCTTATCACTGTCACATCGTCCACGCTGATGGGTGTGATGGTAACAAGTGCGGAAGGAATAGCGGTAATTGGATCTTCTGTTGGCTCACCAATATTCAACTGCAACAGGTTGAAGTCAGCACCATTCAACCAATTGTCTGAGTAGCCATCAGGCTCGGTCATTTGTCCTACTGCTGCTGCACCAATAATTCCATCGGGCAATTCGCTACCGAAGTTCATCAGGTATATGACATCGCTCTGCATGTTGTTCAGGTTTACCAGGATCTCGGCACGCTCGCCAGGTGATAATCGCATGCGATTGGTTTCGTATGGTGTTTCCTTCAAACCGCCATCAGTAGCTATCTGATAAAAATTCATTTGATTGGAAAATCCAAACAAGTAACTTCTGTCTGAGGAACCATTGAGCAGACGCAGCCTGACTACCTGAGCCGGAACATCAAGAGAAGGATTGATAGTGGCATTCACCATCACTACCGTATCAGCATGGGTGGCTATTTGTATTTGTTGCAGTTCATCAAAACTTTTGGACTGCACTATAAGAGGGAAATCATCTACCCCATAAGTGCGTGGCAAATCAAGGGCTGCTTCTACTTCGTCTTTTATGATGATCATACCTGCCAATCCCCGAGACACTTGAAAGTCTGTTTTATTTTCACCATGCGGATGATACCAATACGTACCCGCCACATTCATTACTTCAAATTGCGGAGACCAAGTGGCATCAGGCTCTATAATCTGATGCGGGCCACCATCGAACATGGGAGCTACATGTAGGCCATGCCAGTGCATGGTGGTGGTGGTATTCAGGTTGTTGGTTACGTTAGGGGTCACCACATCACCCTTGTGCCACACCATGGTAGGTGCAAGTATGTTACTATTTACTCCATACGTTGGGGTGTTTATGCCATCGAAAAATTGTGTAGTACCGCTTTGTACCTGAAGGTCGAATTCAATTCCCTCAAGCAATGGTGGTATATACAACGGGTTCTGGGCCGCGCAAACCGTAGTTAGTAGAAATAAGAAAATTGAACCGCTTATTTTTTGCATCTGGTCTTCACAACAAAAATGAAAACAGAGAGGCTGATAATGCCTCTCTGTTTTTCAGTTGATTACTTTACTATGCTTATGCGTTGGGTTTGCACTTGTGTTCCTATGCGCACAGTTATTATGTAAATACCTGATGTGAGTTTGGTAGCGCTTATCACATGCACTGACTCTCCGGCCGAAGCGTCCATTCTTTCTGATTCAAATGCCAGTTGGCCTTCTGCGGTATAAACCTCCACTTCCACTTTAGTGGCTGTTGGCATGTTCAAATCGATTTGAATATTTTGTGTAGCAGCTATGTATGATGCACTGAAAGTTGTAGTCGCATTTGCAGCTTCATCTTGCACAGCGTTTTTGCCGAAAAATTCGCTGACGGCATCGTCTATGTCATCCTCCTCGCCCGAAGACCAACCAATGGCAGTGAAAAGAATATCGTGATCTGTGCCACCAACCACCACTACAGTAGGCATACCGAAACCACCATAGTAGGCTACCTGAGATGCACCATTGGTAAATGGCACCGAAGGAAAACCGTGCTCCTCAACCCAACCTGATACCACATCGCATGTGTATGTGTTGTTAAACCCAAAATGAAACCAATGCACCATGCCGGGGTGAGCTGCTTCTTGCTCTACGAATACCGGCTCAATGGCGTTACCTGCGTTGATGCATGGGTTGCAATTGTCCATAAAAAATTCGAGTATCACCACGTGGCCCTGCTCAAGCAGTTCGAAGAGATGAACACTGTTTCCGTTGCAATCGTCCTGTGTGAAGTCCATGGCTGTGTCTTGCGCGCTGGCATAAGTAATCAGAGCCATTGTAAATAAGAATGTGTAAATTTTTTTCATTGTTGATGAATTGATTTGTGTGTGTTTGAAAATTGATTTAATAAAACTAAGGCTTTCTTTCATATTGACAGCACTCGTGCAAACTATTGTAAGTGCTTTGTTCGGCTGTGTATTTTTCCGTGTCGTAACCTGCTTGTACTATTAGTTGCTGCAGTGCATCTAATTTGATGAGAGTACTGTCATAGCTCACCTTCATCATCTTGGTGTCTTTGTTCCAGTCCGCTTCTATTACACCGTTTACGTCCAAAGCATTTTCAATGGTTTTTTTGCACATACTGCAATTGCCCCATACTTTAAATTCACTCTTCGTGTTGAGTGTTCCATTGTTGCACGAACCGAAGATTACTACCACAAGCAAGTAAATAATTTTCTGATTGAGTTTCATGTGGGTTATTATTTGGGTTGAACACTTCTATCATATTGACAGCAACCGGGCAGCTTGCCATAAGCATCATCGCTTGCCTTTATCAGATCAGTATCGTAGCCCGCATCAGCTATAGCCTGATGTATCTGTCCGATTGTTATCTTTTTAGGATTGTACACTAAGCTGAGCATATAAGTGTCCATATTGTAGATGGCCACCTTCACTCCTTTTAGGTCAGCAGCGGCTTCTATTTTTTTAGCACACATTGGGCAGTCGCGGTTTACCCAAAAGCTTGTTTCTATGTCTTTAGACTTGAGTGTAGTGAATGAAAAGGATACCACAAGGCCAATAAGTGCCACTAAGTATGAAAATGATTTTGAGTTCATGATGTCTGAAAATTAGAATGAATGAAAAGGTTGAAATGGCCAAAACGCTACTAATCACTCAAGCACAAAGTAGAGTGAATTAGAAAGAATCCCTTACATCAGAGACGAAATACTTCGCAGAGCAGAAAGATGCTGCGATGAGCCACATTGGGCGGTGCATTGCTAAAAGGAATCGGCACTAGAGCTTCAGCACCCGAATAAAATCGCTTTTCTTGTGGAATTTCTGCGACCAATGGCGAATAAAGGCAATTGAAATCGATCGCTTGCGCTAACGGAGTGGTATGCTCGTCTGCATTTTCTATCATGATGCTTACATCGTTGCAGCAGTCTTTCTTCTGGCAATCACTACCACCACAATCTTCCGCATTGCCAAACAAACTCCAATCAACCAAGTGACCACAGCAAAAGTGCATGTCTACGTGAGCATAGCTATTGCCTGCAAAGTAAAGTAAAACCAATAGTATGATGACCGATTTGCGTATCACATTTTTATATCAGGACTGAAAAGTATGGCGGTTCAATTCAGTCATGATTATGAAAAAAAGTTTGAGTTGGAGTGCTAAGAAACATCCAAGTTCTATTATACCATGTCGTGAAATTCCTGTTTAAGCCCCTCATCGCACGAAAGTGTATCTTGTGGGTTCATGAGCCAAGTTTGTAACCATGAGTGTTCGAAACATTGTAAAGGGCCTTTCATGTGCTCACATTGTGTAGAAAAGCAGAGCTTTGATGTATTAACACTACAGATTCCATGAGCAATTGGCTCAGTAGCCAGCCAAGCAGCTTTGGCCTTGCGCACCATCCTCAACAACCAGCCCACACCTTAAGTTCGCACCCATGAAATGGAAAATTCTAATCAGTTGTGCCGCCATGGCCACATTGCTGTGTGCAGCCTGTAGCAATAGCAGCCAATCAAAACCACTCACAGGCCGCACATACAGCGGCCTGCTTTTCGGCAAGCCTTATCAGATAGAATGCATAGGAGATTCTGCTGACTGCACTGCACAAATTGACTCCATCATGGCTGCTTACGAAAATTGCTTTAGCCTGGCCCTGCCCGGCAGCCTACTCTCACGCTACAATGCTTTCCAACGCACCGATACGGTGTTTGCTTTTGTTGACTCTACACGTGCCTTTGGGGTGGTGTACGACATGGCAAGCGATTTCAACAGACTGAGCATGCACTATTTCGACCCTACTACCAACCCCATGAAGAGGCACTGGGCCATTGCACATTTCAACCAGCTAACCGAACCCAACCTCGACTCGCTCTTCCTGTTCATCGGTTTCGATGGCAGCAAGATGGATTTGAACGAACGCTATGATGACAGCGGTGCATATCGCATAAGTGAATTGCGAAAAGCAGACCCACGCATAGAAGCTGATTTTACGGAGCTGGCTGCCGCAGTTGCGCTCGACCATATTGGCGAATTGCTACTTGAAAAAAAACTGCTTCAGTTCAACATAAAATATGAGCACTGCGTGCTCAACCATGGCATGGCCATAGACAGTCTGAACAGCGTAAGCATGGGACTTGCAACTGAAGAGGCTGACCAGCAGGTGCGGATTGTAAACAGGGCTTTTTGCTACAAAACCACTAAGGACAAAGCCGCCATGATCGATGTGACCTATGGCTATCCGGTGCAAAATGAAATGGCATACACAGGGGTATCTGCCCGCAGGCTTTCCGAATCAGTAGTGTTTGCTGAAGCCTTCATGATTATGGGTATTGAAAAAATTGCTGAGTTTTACACCGCCAATCCTGAAAGTGATATTCAGTCTTTTGTATTTCATCAGCAGGATGATATGATGGTGAGCAGCTCCACCGAAGGATTTGACGAAATGTTGCTCGTGGCCGACTCCACAACCGCGAAGTAGGCACGCACAGGCAACTGGTGTTTCATTTCTATAACGGAAAATGTATTTTTCAAAAAAAGAAGATTGAGTAATGGCTGAGCCACTGATACTTGCCATAGAGAGTAGCTGCGATGACACATCGGCAGCGGTGTTGCGCGGCAGGCGTGTATTGAGCAATGTGGTGGCCGGGCAAAATGTGCATGAGCAATATGGCGGGGTGGTGCCTGAGTTAGCCAGCCGCGCACATCAGAGCAACATGGTGCCTGTGGTGCAGCAGGCATTGCGCAATGCGCAGACAGGAGCAAATCAATTACAGGCCATCGCCTTTACACAAGGTCCCGGACTGATGGGTTCGCTACATGTGGGTGTATCGTTTGCCAAAAGCATGGCCATGGCACTTGGGCTGCCGTTGCTTGCTGTCAATCACATGCAGGCGCACATACTGGCTCACTTTATTGCGGCTGATGATGGTGAGGCAGAGCCGCAGTTTCCATTGCTGTGCCTCACGGTGAGTGGGGGTCACACACAATTGGTGCTATTGCAAAACCACCACGATATGCGAATAGTTGGTGAAACCATTGACGATGCGGCTGGTGAAGCGTTTGACAAAGCTGCCAAAGTGCTGGGCCTTCCCTATCCCGGTGGACCACATTTAGACAGGCTGGCTGCCAACGGTGATGCATTCAAATTCAATTTCAACACACCAAGGCTCAGCGGTTTCGATTACAGTTTCAGTGGTCTCAAAACAAGCCTGCTCTATTTCCTGCGCGATGCGATGAAGGAGAATCCTGAATTCATCCATCAGGAGCGGAACAACATCTGCGCATCGTACCAGCGCACTGTGGTGCAATACCTGCTGGCACGGATGGAAGCGGCTGCAAAAGAGTATCGTGTAACCAACGTCTGCCTTGCCGGTGGTGTTAGTGCCAACTCTGAACTGCGCAAACAATTTGAAACACTTGCTGATAAAAATGGCTGGCAAGCTCATATCCCCCCATTTGAGTATTGCACTGACAATGCGGCCATGATTGGTATAACCGCCTATTACCAATACCTGCGTGGTGAATTCGCGCCTATCACCACAGCACCATTGCCAAGCATCACATGGGGAAAGGGAGACGTGATTTTGAAACGAAGTTGACCTACTCCTTGATCCACGGCAATGCGATGGTCAACTGATTGGTGCGGAGCAATACAGAATAATATCCGTCAGGCAGAAGGCTCAAATCAGAAATCATGATTTGGCCGTTGGCATTTACACCACCGTCAAATACCATTTTGCCAAAGGCATCATAAATGGATGCATGCGTGTATGGAGTGCTTCCGTTGTTTCCTTTCACCATCAATGTATTGCCCGGATTGGGATAAAGCAGTACCTCATGCATTGCATCTGTGTCTTCAACCGATGTATTGATACAATAATCTGTGTAGATGACTTGGGTAGAATTCACCCACACCATGTCCAATGGTTGAAAATACTGAAACACTGATTCCGAAAGTTGGCCGTCAGTATTGTATGTATAGGTGTAGTTGCCCTGATTGATCCAGGTCGATGTTGTTCCTGCCCATGACTCTATCAGATAATAACTGACTGCATTGTCTATGTTGTAGCTATAGCTGTGTCGGTTGTTGTTTACCCATACCTCAGTTCCAACCTGCCATGCTTGCAGAATGCTGCTCGCCAGCATACCATCAGTGTTTACATAATTCTGATCATATTGATTTTGCCATTCCATCACATCGCTATTCCAGGTTTCTGTGAAGAGGTTTGTCAGCAGGTCATCTCCATCATAAGTGTATGTCATGCGCTGGGCATTGGTCCATTGCGTGTTCACTCCATCCCACAATTCAAAGAGGGTGTTGGTCAACAGCCCTGCTGAATAAGTGTTGGTGTATTGGTTCAGATTTACCCACTGATCTTCCACATATTCTTGTATCAGCATGGTGTTCTGTGTTCCATCTCCATTGTATGTATATGTTTCTATATACTGGTTTATCCATTGGTCTAAGTCTGTGTCAAAATATTCTCCGCTTCGCCCTGTTAGTTGCCATTGGACATTGTAGGTGTTGTAGCTGCGCGCTGTTTCCACCCATATATTGTTGGTTGTATTCCAGTACCAGTTGTGCACCTCGCTGGTGTAGCACGTTTCATCTTCGTCAAATACAAATACACGGGTAGTTTTATAGTAATTGATCCAACCTGTACCATCCCAAATTTTTGTGATTTCGGAGGCCGCCTCTTCCGCTGCTGTGGTATTCAGATTCATCAGCATGGTCATTAGCAGTGCTGCAGTTTGTATTAGTTTTCTCATGTGCATTTCAAGATTTATTTTGTTTGAGATTATGAATTATTTACCAATCACATTCACTTTGATGATAGAAGTCTTTGGTTTCCATAAGTCTCCACCATCTCTCTTCATTTTTTGTCAAAAAACCTTTGTATCAATGAATGAGTCGTGAAGTTATTCCTTCATCACCTTTTGCTGCATGAGCATTGCCCCGGCAGTATTCGTTACTGAAAGGGTATATAATCCATTACACAGCCATTCGGTATTCCAACTCAGGTAAGCTGTTGTTTGCCCGGCTGTGCATTCGTGCAACACTACGCGGCCTGTTGCATCACTCAACTTCACACACACAAGTTGCCCGACTGATGTATTAAGTGTCAGATTCAACTCTTGCTGCATCGGATTGGGAGCTACCAACACTACGGCCTCACGGTGCACAGCTATAATGGAAGAGTTTTCTGACTGCCCGTTGTAGTCCACCTGACGCAGCATATAGTAGGTAGTCAGCATCTCAGGACTGCGGTCTGCGAAGTTGTATTGATGTTCGGTGAGCGAAATGCCATGGCCGGCCACCTCGCCAATTTTGTTGAAATGGATGCCATCGTCACTTCGCATCACTTCAAAATGCGAATTGTTCATTTCAGTAGCTGTAGTCCATTGTAACACATTGTGCAAGCCCTGCTGTTCACCACTGAACGATGTCCACACAACAGGCAACATGATGCTGCAATCCAATATGACTCCACTGAGAGACCAGTCGAAAACGAAGGGTGTAGTACTGGCTGAAAAATTATCGAGGCACATGAAGTAGTACTGGCCAACTTCCGCTGCTCCCACAGTTATTGGTTCCACCCATGCATCACCGGCTGCATTCTCGCTGGGGTCGGTGGCTCCATTGCCCAACCCTGTTGGTGCCCACAGCGCACTGAAAGAACAGCGGAACGGATCCCCAACCATAGGGCAACTGGGTGTGACCATAGGTCCCCAAATGGCAAAGTCATAGTCAACGATGGGTGTAGGATTGATAGTAAAGCTGATGGTGCCGGTGGTGGTAGGTGAAAACACATACCACGAGGTTTGATTCTCTCCACTGGCTAAACAGCCTTGATTGGTGGCATCTAAATCGCTGATGATACCAGAACCAGCCGAATTACCGCCAAACTGCGTGTCCGTGCAGATGGTGATAGAACCCACACAATCCTGCGGCCCCGGCACATAAGGTGTACAGGTCATAGCCAAATTGAACGGGCCATCTTCGAAATAGCCGTGTACCAAGATGTAGTATGTAACTCCCGCTGTACTTATCCATGACACTTCTGATTGTAATCCACAGAAATCATCCACCGCATCTACACAAGTCAATGCCGCACAACTGCCGGTGAAAACACTCAGTTGAGTATCGAAGGTGGTTGCCCCACATAGGCTTGCCGTAATTACATCACCATTACCCACAATGCTGTACCATGCGCCACCACTTACACTCACTCCACATCCCGCAGGTATGGCGTCAGTTGTCATGCCTGTTGTATTTCCACTTATGGTTTCACCACAAACTATAGGAATGGCACCAGAGCACGGGTCGTTAGCGGCTGGCATTACACAATCAACATCCATACTGAAAGCACCGCTGGCACTGCCCCAGCCATGCACTTGTATGTAATACAATGTGCCAACAATAGTATTGAACTGAACCCACGATTGTAAACCGGGACAATTGAACGAATCATCATTGTAGGCATAACAGGTAAGTGCTACACAAGTACCAGTATAAACAGAAATCTGAGTATCGAAAGAAGATGCACACAAATCCAATGTAACTACACTTCCATCGCCCATGAAGGTGTACCAGATGGCGGGCGATGTGCTACTGCCACAGCCTGCTGTAGCTGCATCCACTCCTGCACCCGTAGTAGTACCCACTACCGTGGTGCCACAACTAATTGGAATGGCATTGTCGCACAAATCATTGGCGATGGGGGGTGCGCTGTAAACGCACAATGTTCCGTTCATTGCTCCAGCAGTTCCAGAAAATCGACAGATTCGAATGAAATAGGTTTGACCGATTACCGTTGCGAGGGTAAGCGATTCGGTACTTGGAAAATTTCCCCAAACAGCATCTGCACAATTCTGAAAGGTAAGGCTGCCACATGTGCCGGTATACACAAATATGACCGCGTCAGTTAAGTTAGAATTGGAGTATGTAATGGTGGTGGTGGTGGCAGTAGCAGTAAACCAGCACCAACCATCCTCACCAGTGCTCACGAACCCTGCACAGGTTGGCGCAGCAGGATTACCTAAGACATTGTTCACATTAAAAGTTACCGGGTTGCATGCATTACCTACTACCGCCTGTTGAGTTGCAGCCGTTGAACAATCTGCCGAAGGTGTTTGCGAAATAGCTTGTGGCACACACACCAACATGATGATGCATACCGATAATAAGCGTGTTATGTACTCAAACCTTATCATTCTCCTTTTACAACAAATATTTGATTTGTAACCACCAGTGCACGTTGAGTTTCGTTCAACTCATCATACACCTCGGGGTAAAGAATTATTTTGGTTGGTTCGATACTCGCGAAAAGCACCGCATCTTTTTCTAAAAGCACTACATGCTGAAACCCTTCGGAACTTCGTATGTTGAGTCCTGTTGATATGCCGCCATGCGTAACATCAGCTATGTAGTAGCCTTCATCGTTGAGCAGATCGGTCAGTGCATCCATATCAACAGCTGTGGTTGTTGCCAATTTAAAAGTATTGCTCTTATCTGTAAACGAACTGATGCTGTCTGTGGTGTGGTTGCGAATGATGGCAAGCGCCTCCTTGCCCTGGGCTTCTGTCATTGGCACTATACTCCTCAGTCTGTACCAATGCAATGTGCTTTGCTGGCTGTGGCTTATCACAGCCATGCACATAGTTACTATCAATAAGATTGCTTTGGTTAGTTTCATTTTAGTTCTGGTTGGCTACACAATTCTTTTTTATCGGTAGAAAAAATCCAAACTCCATATTCGTTTTGCTTATCGTTTGTCAAAACTAAACGACAGAAAATGCCGAGGTTGCTATTTCGATTTCGGTCGTTTGATTTGATTAACAAAAATAGGGCTTGATACAATACAAAGTTTGCAGATAGTTCAACCTCTATTTTTTTCTATAGAAAAAAATGACCAGCAGCGGTGTGATAAGTAGTTCGCAGAAGATGGCAATGAAAAGTGTTAGACTGATGAGAAACCCGATGTAGAAAGTGCCCAGAAAATCGGAGAGAATGAGTGTGAGAAATCCTCCACTGAGTATGAGTGTAGTTACAATCATGGCCTTGCCGGTGGTGAGGAAGGTGCGCTTCACTGCGTAGAGCACGTTGTATCCATCGCGCAGCAGGGTGCGCACCCGCGCCAGAAAATGAATGGTGTCGTCCACTGCTATGCCGAATGCAATGTTGAAGATGATGCTGGTGCTCACTTTGATGGGTATGCCTGCCCAACCCATGATGCCGCCAACTATCAGCAGAGGAATGGTGTTAGGGATGATGGTGAGCAGTACCATGCGCCATGATTTGTACACCGCGCCCATCACAAGGCCTATCACGGTGATGGACAGCAGCAGGTCCCACACCATATTCTCCACCAGCGATTTGTTGTTCAGGTCTATCAGATGTGCTGTGCCGGTTACGTGGTGGGCGAATTTTGTTTGGCAGTTTTCTGCTATGAATTTGTTCAGCTTTTGATTCAGCGAGTCGTAATGGTTGCGGCCTGTGTCTGCCACTTTACCACTTATGCGCAACATGCGATCAGATTCGTTGTAGTAGAGTTTGGTCAGTTGTTTCAGCTCTTTTCTTTTCAGCAGTTTGAGTATGCGCTCTGTCTCGTAGTCGTCAGCAGGCAGTGTATAGAATTCTTGTTGCCCTGCATTCATGGCTTTTTGGCCGCTTTTCATTATTTCGGCCATGCTCAACAGGCTGCCCACTGCATATTCTTCTTTCAGAAAAAAACCGATGGTGTCTAAGTCCTGAAGAAATGGCGGTGAGAAAGCCTGCGAATCACTTTCCAATTTGATGGCCATTTCAAAAGGTCTGCATCCGCTGAAATGCTCCTCCATGAAGTTGAACTCGCGTTTGAGCAAATGTGTATCGCGCAGGTCTTCCAGCATTTTATTGTCCACATGAATGCGCGCTATGCCCCACGCACTCAGGGCCAACACAAGCACAGTGCCTGCCATCACCCATCTTTTCTTTTTGAAAATACCAAACAATGCCCGGTGCAGTTTGCGTGTCCAGAAGTCTTCGCTGGTGGCAAAGAGGTAAAGCTTTTTTGGCTTCGCCAAAAACAATATGGCGGGCAGAATGGTGTAGGTAAGCCCGTAAGCGAGCAACACACCCACCGAGGTGTAAATGCCAAAATCGCTAATAGGCTGAATGTTGGAAAAAATGAGTGTGAGAAAACCGATGGCCGTGGTGAGTGCAGTAAGGAATGTGGCCAGGCGAATGCTTTTGAATGCGTAAATAATTGCATCAGTCTTGTCACGCCCGTTGCGCAGTTCCTGCATGTACTTGGTGAGCACATGCACACTGTCGCTCATGCCTACCACGAACAAAATGGTAGGCAGCACCGTGAGCATAAGGTCGAGGTCTTTGCCAATGATTTTGATAAAGCCCAGTGTCCATACAATACCCATAAGTACCACCAAGGTTGGTATCACTAAGCCCCAGCCGCTGCGAAAAGCAATGAACAGAAAGATAACTGTAAGTACAAGGCTAAGACTGATGAAGAGAAGGAGTTCTTCTATCATCAACTCTACATAAAGCCGCTGGCCAAGTGCACGGCCTATGATGTGTGGCTTTTCAAAATGAAACTCAGCTACAATGCGCTGCACTTCGTGCGAAAGCGTATCGCAGCGCTCTTTGCTAAGCTGCGCTGTGTGCTTCATGTTGATGGCAATGCTGCGTGCGTCACTACTTACAAACAGGCCCACCATACCGGGTGTTGCTGCTATGCGCACCGAGTCGATGGCGTAGTTCTCAGGCTCTGCTATGCGGAGTAGTGGTAACTCGAACACCTGGCCCATCACGGGGTCGCGTTGGTATTCATTTATCCGGGTGATGCTCTGCACCTCTGTGATATCAGGCACTTCGCGCAATTCGTTGGCGAGGCTGTCTGCCTGTTTCAAAAACTCGCTGTCATAGATACTTCCATCATTCTCAAGTGCAACTATGATGAAGTCGTTGTCTGTTTCAAACGTCTTGCGGAAGTTGTAATAGAATTCCGTTTCGGGATCGCCCTTAGGGAAAAAAGCTTCGAAGTCGTAGCTGAACTTGAGCTTGCTGATGAGATAAATGCACCCTGCGGTAAGCAGTGCGATGATTACAAGCGTGAGAATACTTTTCCGTGCGGTCATACAATGTGGTCTGTGCAAATCAACACATGGTTAGCGATGGTGCACTAAGAAGGCTCACTAAATGTGATAAATCATCACAACATAGGATTATGCCCGCACCACGGCATCTTCAAACTGCAATTCATTCAGCTTTTTGTAAATGCCATTGGGCAAGGCCATCAGGTATTCATGCGTGCCTTGCTCGGCCACACTGCCCTGGTTCAGCACCAATATTTTATCAGCATTGCGAATGGTACTCAGCCTGTGTGCTATCACTATGGAAGTGCGTCCGTGCATCAATTTGTCCAATGCATCCTGCACTTGTTTTTCACTCTCGCTGTCGAGCGAGCTGGTGGCTTCGTCTAATATGAGTATGGTGGGATTGCGAAGCACAGCCCGCGCTATGGCAATGCGCTGGCGCTGGCCTCCGCTCAGTTGTATGCCTCTCTCCCCTACTATGGTTTGCATCTTTTCAGGAAATGATTCAATGAAATCGAATGCATTGGCTTTGCGCGCAGCTTCTGCTATTTCATCATCGCCCGCACCCGGCTTGCCATAGGCTATGTTTTCTTTGATGGTGCCTCCGAATAGAATTACTTCTTGTGGTACAAAGGCTGTTTGATTGCGAAGCTCTGTGAGTCTGTATGATGCTGCAGGATTGCCATCGAAACGAATGCTACCCGCAACAGGTTGGTAAAACTGCTGAAGCAACGATGCAATGGTGCTTTTGCCCGAACCACTGCTGCCCACAAGTGCTACCTGCTCGCCTGCCTTCACTTCGAAACTTACATCGCGCAACACAGTTACATCAGCCCGCGAGGGATAGTGAAAGTTGATTCCCTGGAAGTTGATGTGTCCTTTTATTTTTTGAATGTTGCTGTTTGTGTCGAGGTCAATGGTCTCTGTTTTGAAACTCAGAATCTCCATCACACTTTCTATGATGCCAATGCTGCGCTGCAAGGTGCCCATTTGCGCTGCAAGGCCACCAATGCTGCCGGCTACAAGCCCGGTTACAAATACAAATTGGTTGAGCACGCCTTGTGGTAACTCACCTATATCCTCTAAGTGCTTGCCCACGCCCATCACCAAACCCAATGCACCAAACAGGAAGATGATGATGAAGGTGCCGAACATGCCACGCCACACAGCACTCTTCATGGCTATGGCTTTGATGCTTCGTATGCTGTCAAGAAAACGGTTGACCTCGTAGCGCTCGTTCGCAAAGCTTTTCACATTCACTATGCCGGTGAGCGACTCATTCACTATCACGCTGCTCTCAGCTACTTTGTCCTGAGTTTGTTTGCCCAGCTTGCGGATGAAACGCCCGAACACAACCATCACCACTATCATCACAGGAAGGCTGCAAAGCATCACCAATGTGAGCTTGTATGAATAAGACACTAACCACCCTATGCCCACTACTATTATCACAGTCTGCCTTATGAATTCAGCAAAAGTGTTGGTGAGTGTTTCTTGTATGGTAGTGATGTCGCTGCTGAGTCGGCTACTCAGGTCGCCCACTCTTCTTTCGTTGAAAAATTGCATAGGCATGCGGATGATGGTGCTATATGCATCGTTGCGCAGTGCGAGCATTGCATTTTCTGTTACATAAGAAAAAATGTAGATGCGGAAAAATGAAAAAATTCCCTGGATGATGAGCAGGGCTACCAATGCCGTAAGTACCATACCTGTGTTGCCCCATGACTCGCCAATGTGTAGCCTTTCAGTTATCATCTGCGTGAATGAACCACCCGGAAGCTGACCCATGGCGGGGCTTACAAGCTGACCAAGCAAAGCAGTGATGACTATGACAAGCAAACCGGAAACCACAAGTAAGACCAACCCAATACTGAACAAAAACCAATAAGGCCTTAGATAATTGAACACACCAAGTGCCCGCCTGAATCCTTCGCGCGTAATTTTTTTCTTCTCTTCTTTCGTATGCTCTGTTGCGGCCATTTATGGTATGAATTTTTTTTTGAAGCCGGCAATGATACCTTGACGGTTTGCGCAATGCCGTGTGAATATCGGTCAACAGTAGATATAGAACGGTGATTTTACAATGCCATGATATACCTATACAATCGGTGTGCTCAACCCTCGCTAACCACCTTCACAGTATTCATCACTCGCCTTGCAAGTTGTTTGGCGGCCGAGAGCGATTCGTTGGTGCAGGTAACATGGCCCATTTTTCTGAATGGGCGCGTTTCACTTTTTCCATACAGATGCACATGCACCCCGGGCCAGCTCATTACTTCTTCAAGGCCTTCATACTTTACCGGTCCGCTCTGTCCCTTTTCGCCAAGCAGGTTCACCATTACTGCTGCACGCAGTTGGGTTGTTTCGCCAAGGGGCAAATTCAAAATGCTGCGCATGTGCTGCTCGTATTGCGAGGTTTCGCAGGCCTCTATGGTGTGGTGGCCACTATTGTGGGGTCGCGGTGCCATTTCGTTCACCAGTACGTTGCCTTGTTTATCCACAAACATTTCAATGGCAAGCAGTCCTACAAAGTCAAGCTGAGCAACAATTTGACGAGCAAGCATCACGGCCTGCATTTCAATATCGCTGCTCACTTCTGCAGGGCTGAAAAGAAATTCTACCAAGTTGGCCTCAGGACTAAACTCCATCTCAACCAGCGGAAAGGTGCGCACATCGCCTTGCTCATTGCGCGCTATGATTACTGAAATTTCCTTTTCGAAGTCAACCATTTTCTCCAATACCGATGGTTCGTCAAATGCTGTGTCAATGTCCTCAGCCTTTCGCAATGGTTTCACTCCTTTGCCATCATAGCCACCTGTACGCAGCTTTTGCATGTATGGAAATTCCTGAATGTATTGCACTATCTCGCTCCTGCTGTTCACTATGTGAAATGGCGCAGTAGCTATGTTGTGTTGCAGGTAAAATTGTTTTTGCAACCCTTTGTCTTTCACCATGCGCAGCACTTGTGGCGATGGAAATATTTTTTTGCCTTGCATTTGGAGTGTTTCCAGCGCCTCAAGGTTTACATGTTCTATTTCAATGGTGAGCACATCTTTGTTTTGGCCGTAGGCAACCACTGTTTCATAGTCATTGAAACTGCCCTGCACAAACTCGTGAGCACAAGTGCTGCATGGCGCATCGGCTGCTGGATCCAACACACACGTGCGCACATCATAGTTGATCGCTTCTTGTATGAACATGCGACCCAACTGACCACCGCCCAATATGCCAAGTTTGAAATCGTGAGCGTAGAAATTTTTCATGGGGCGAAGGTGTGTGGCGAAAACAACGGTGGGCAAAAAATGTGATCAATGATTAATCATTTTTCAATCTGGACTAATAACTACAATGATTCTAAGTCTATTTCTTCTTGTACTTCATCCTCAGCCGCATCCAAATCATGTTGTTTTTTCGGGTATGGTGGTCTTCTGTTTCGCCAATTAGATAACCCCATGCCTGAAGCGATTCGCTGTGGTCGAATACCACCTTGAGCATGGCAGTAAGTGGCAGAGCGAGCACCAGCCCGGCCATGCCCCACAACATACTAAAGAGAAAAAGTGCAATGACGGATATGAACGCATTCATACTCATTTTGCTGCCTGCAACACGCGGAGTAATGAAGTTGCCTTCTAAAAATTGTACAAAAACAAAGACTGCAAAAACACCCACAACGTACCAGTAAGAATCTTTGGTAACCAAAGCCACCAATGCCGGAAACAATGATCCCATAATGATGCCGATGTATGGAATAAGCAGCAACAGGGCACCGAGGAAGCCAAAAAAGATGGCGTTTTCGATGCCAAGTATCAACAAGCCAATGCTATTCAGCACACCAACAATAAGCATTACAGTCAGCATACCTCGCAGGTAATTCTGCACCACATCAAACAAGCCTTGCAGTATGCTCTCCATGCGATCATTCGGCAAATGTGCAAATGCACGGTGCAAAAACTCGATAAGGAAACTGCGGTAGTACAAAATGAAAAACATGTAGATAGGCACCATGAACAAATCGCCAATGAAGTGTGATGTGATGGAAAAAGCATCGGTAATGGTATCGCCTGAGCGCGCCCAGAGAGTGCTCAGTTCAGGCATGCGCAGTTTGTGTAGGGGCGCTATGTCAAGCGAGGTTTTGGTATCCAGATAAGCCAGCAGATTGGTCCACAGTTCACCAAATTTGGTTGAATACAAATCGCTGTGGTCAATAAATGTGCTGAACTGGCTGCTGATAAAAACAACGAGTGTGATGGCTATTCCACAAAAAATAAGCACACCAAGCAGCGAAGTGAGGCCAGGACCGAAGTGCAATCTTGTTTCCAGAAAATGCAGCACCGGATAAACAATGGCCGCAAGCAGCACAGCGAATATGAGAGGCATCAGTATGGGCTTCAGCACATAGAGTATCAACACAACACCCAGCATGATGATGAGCATGTTCAATGATTTGCCGTGGTTGTTCATTGTGGTTTGGAATGAAGGTTTTGTATGAGTGAAAAAGTATGCACTGCGCAAAGTGCCGCAGTTTCTGTTCGCAGGCGTTGGTCTCCAAAACTCACTGGACCAAAGTTGTTTTGTATTGCAAGCGCTATTTCTTTTTCAGAAAAATCTCCTTCAGGTCCAATAGCAATGGCACACGACTGGCCTTTGCTGATTGCCTCCATGAGTGATTTCCGTGGCAATTCATTTTTGCAGTGTGCAATGAATTTTTGATTGGCCGAACAATTTGCTACCCATTCACTGAATGATTGAAGCAATGAAATTTCTGGCAGATAATACTTCAGACTTTGTTTCATGGCTGCAATGGCCACACGCTGCAATCGCTCCATGCGAACGTGCGTTTTTTCACTGTGTTCGCAGCCAATGAGCACGATTTTTTCTACTCCAATCTCTACGGCTTTCTCTACTAACCATTCAAGACGATCCTGATTTTTAGTTGGCGCAATTGCAATTTCAAGTTTGTGATTTCGTCCTGGTATTTCTGAGTAGTTCATCATGCTCGCCAGCATTTCCTTTTTGCCAACAATCAATGCGGCTTCGTAAAGTTTTCCCCTGCCGTCAGTCAGGTGTATTTGGTCACCATCTCTTTTGCGCAGCACTTTGCTGATGTGCGCAGCTTCTGCTGCATCCATGGTGACTGTAGCACCGGGCAATGCGCTGGGATGATAAAATAGGTACATGCGTGCGAAGGTAGGTGCAGCTACTGGCTCAGGGCTTTTTTGAAAACATTGAGGCATCGCTCGCGGGCAAACTTGTGGTCCACCATTGGTGCAGGATAAGTTGTAGTGTTCAGCTCAGGCACCCAATGGCGTATGTACTTCAAGTCTTTGTCAAACTTTTCGGTTTGGCTCTGCGGATTGAAGATACGGAAATAAGGAGCAGCATCGCAGCCGCAACCCGCGGCCCACTGCCATCCACCTACGTTGCTTGCACACTCATAGTCCAGCAACTTTTCAGCAAAGTAGCGCTCGCCCCAGCGCCAGTCTATCAGCAGATGTTTGGTTAGGAAACTGGCCACCACCATGCGCACCCGGTTGTGCATGAAACCGGTGCTATTCAACTCGCGCATGCCTGCATCCACCAGCGGATATCCTGTTTGCCCGGTGCACCATCGGTCAAATTGTTTTTCATCATTCATCCATGCTATGCGATCATATCCTGGTTTGAAAGCAGCTTCTGCTGTGTGTGGAAAATGAAAAAGAATCATTTGATAGAAGTCGCGCCATATCAATTCGTTCAGCCACTTGTCGCTTGTGCGTTGCGCTATGCCCACAAGCTGGCGTATGCTCACCGTGCCGAATCGCAAATGCATTGAAAGGCGACTGGTGCCGCTCACTGCGGGCAGGTCGCGTGTTTTTTCATAGTTCACTAAGATTGATTCATCGGCAATTCTTTCCGGAAATGAAAACTGAAAATCCTCAAAACCTATTTGTTCCAGCGTGTGCATTGATAACGGATCACATTGAAAATAATTTCCGAAATATTCTTCTGTCGGATATGGTTTGATGTAAAATTCATTCAGCTTTTGTTTCCACTTTCGGCTGTACGGTGTGTAAACCGTGTAAGGCTTTCCGTCATCCTTCATCACTTCTTCCTTTTCAAATATCACATGATCCTTCGCGCCCTTGAAAGGAATATTCGGCACAGCCAGTTGCTGAAATATTTCTTTATCGCGCAGCTGCGCATACGGCTCGTAGTCTCGGCTTGCATGTACTGCCTGTATGTCAAACTCTTGCATGAGTTGTGAGTATGCCTCAGCAGGTGTGCAATAAAAGGTTCGCAGAGTTGAACCCATTTTCTCAAGTTCACTTTTCAAGTGTTGTAACTCGCGGTGGATGAAGAGCACACGCGCATCGCGTTTGTTTGCGAGCTTATGTAAAATATTGCAGTCGAAAATGAAAATGGTAAGCACTGGATATGCTGATCTGAGAGCTTGCCACAATGCAGCATTGTCTTCAAGTCGTAAATCTCTGCGCATCCAGTAGATAGCTATTTTTTTCTTCGCCATGGTTATGGTTGTTTGGGATAAAGTTGGGCAAAGGCATCTTCCAATTTTGTGTACTTCAATCTGAATTCCGATTGCTGCAATTTCAGTGTGTTAAGATTTTGCGGTTGCAATACGAGCTGAGACATTTCGCCAAACAAAATGCGCAGCACAAAAGCAGGAACAGGTGGCAGAAAAAAAGGACGCCTGAGTGCACGAGCCAATGCTGCGGAAAATGTTTTGTTGCTCACCACATCAGGTGATGCTATGTTGTATGGACCTTTTACATTTTGATTTTCAAGCGTGTGCAAAATGAAGTTGCACACATCGTACACATGGATCCAACTGACCGGCTGCCAGCCATGGCCCACCGGTGCACCAAGGCCCAGCTTAAAGAAAGGTAACATTTTGTCTATAGCTCCACCTTGCTTGCTCAGTACCAAGGCTGTGCGCATAAATACAGTGCGTACATCGTGTGGAACTTGCACAGCTTGCTCCCATGCAACACAGAGTTGAGACAAAAAATGCCGCCCTGCCGGCTGTGCTTCATCAACGGCTTGCGCAGTTGGTTCGTAATAACCTGCGGCACTGGCACTGATGAAAATTGAAGGAGGCTTTTGCATTGCACACACTGCTTCACACAAAAGTTTGGTGGATTGTAAACGCGAATCGAACATCAGCCTTTTGTTTTCATCAGTCCATCTGTTTGTTAACGAAAACCCTGCAAAATTCACCACCGCATCACAACTCTTCATCACATCCCTATCCAGCTCACTGGCCTGCGGATTCCAATACACATGCTTCACCAGCGGCTGTGATGTGCCGGTCAACGCAGCATTGGTTGTAAGATTTACAACTTCGTATTGTCTGGCTACGAGCATCGGGATCAAATGTGAGCCAATAACTCCGGAGCCACCAGATACCAAAATTTTCATGAAAAGAAAGTGAGTGTGCTTGCAATAATCTTTCGCAATATCATGGTTCTATTTTCGCTCGACTTTCATCTATCATTTTTTATGATGCGAATCAATCTCTCTTTTGCTTTCCTATTACTCAGTTCTATTGCATGTGCGCAAACACTCTGTGAGGATGGCTATGCAGGAATCTATCCATGCCACAATGTGGATTTACTTGCACACATTCCGCCTGACAGCATTGGTGGTGCAAGCACCAACGAAGTATGGGGCTGGACAGATACGCTGTTCAACAAAGAATATGTGCTGCTGGGTATGAGCACAGGCATTGGTTTTTTTGACATCAGCACACCAACACAACCTGAATATCTGGGCAGGCTGCCCTCGCATACCTTCAATTCACTTTGGCGCACACTGCGCACTTATGGCGACTATATGTATGTGGGCAGCGAGGCCACAGGGCACGGTCTGCAGGTATTCGACCTCACAGAACTGCGCGATGTGATAAATCCTCCACAAATTTTTTCTGAGTCAGCATGGTACGATGATTTTGGAAAATGTCACACATTAGTGATAGATGAAGAACATGGCTACCTGATAGCCTGTGGCACGAATACATACTTAGGCGGGCCACACATTGTCAATATTCAGAATCCGCTTGTGCCAACCCTTGTGGGTGGCTACGATGGCAAAGGTTATACGCATGAAGCGCAGGTAATCACTTACAACGGGCCTGATGCTGACTACACAGGCAAGACCATTTTGTTTTGCTACAACGGAAGTCCTGCAACGCTGTTAGTCATAGTTGATATTACAGACCCAACGGATATTCATTTCATTTCGGATACAAGCTATCCGCAGCCCCAATACTGCCACCAGGGCTGGCTCACGCCTGATGGTGCTTACCTGCTGATGGATGATGAATTGGATGAAATGGACAACGGATACACCAACACACGAACGCTCATCTGGGATATGCATGATCTGGATGCACCGCTATACATGGGGCAGCATGATGGAAGCACGGCCGCCATCGATCACAACCAATACATCATAGGCAACCTCGCATTTCAAAGCAACTACACAGCCGGACTACAGATATTGGACGTTACGAACATTGCTGACACAACACTCAAGCAAGTGGCTTACTTCGACCATTATCCATGGGACAACTCCACAGCTTTTGATGGCGAGTGGATGAATTATCCATACTTCGAAAGTGGTGTAGTAGCATTGAGTGATTTGTACAATGGAATGTTTTTGGTGAGGCCAAACTTGATTCAACTTGATTATCCTAATACAATTTGTGCTAACGGGACCTTTGAATTCGACATAGTGCTGGCCGAAGGATTTGCCGGGCCTTACGCACTGGAAATAGAAGGACTGCCATTAGGTGCCATTGTTGATTTCAACACACAAAATATCATAGCACCAGACACTATTCATGTGATAATTTCTTCGATTGTAGAATTCGACAATGATCTACTGCTGAACATCACCGTTAGCGGTGCACACTTCAGTTATTCAAGAAGTTTGTCTGCTGTGTTGCAACAACCAACCGAATGGTATGAGGATGCAGATGGTGATGGATTTGGACAACCATTCTGGTCAATGTATTCATGTACACAACCCGAAGGCACAAGCACATTGACTACCGACTGTGAAGACAATGACCCCACAATTTATCCAGGTGCACCGGGAACTGCAGATGGTGTGGACAACAATTGCAACAATGAAATAGATCCGTCAGAGGAATACTTCTGCGCTGATCTGGATGGCGATTACATCATCACGGTGAACGACCTGATCATCATGAATGGCGAACTCGGCTGCGATGACGATGATTGCATTGGAGACTTGAACAATGACGGCTTTGTGAACGCAACTGATTTTCTGATACTGCTTGCTGACTTTGGAGAGCCTTGTCTGCCATGAGTGGTGAACGAAAACACTTTATTGACCAACTCGGCAATCGAATCATTGTGACCTGGCCGCCTCAGCGCATAGTCAGTTTAGTGCCATCACAAACAGAATTACTACATCACATAGGATTGGAAAATGAAGTGTCTGGCATCACCAAGTTTTGCATTCATCCAGCAAGTTGGTTCAAAACCAAAACACGTGTAGGTGGCACTAAGACAATCAACATCGAAACTATACGCAGGTTGAATCCTGATCTTGTAATTGCCAACAGAGAGGAAAATGATGGGTCTCAAATAGCGGCTCTCCAAAATGAATTTCCGGTTTGGGTGAGTGATATAAAAAACTTAGATGATGCGCTTGCAATGATTCTTTCGGTAGGCGAAATGTGTAACAAGGTGAAGAGCAGTTTCACTCTGGTTGAAGAAATCACAAAGCAATTTCAATTACTTCATCCGTTGCAAAAAACAAGAGCCTGCTACCTGATTTGGAGCGAGCCGCTGATGAGCGTCAATGGAGACACCTTCATTCACGATATGATGAAACGCTGTGGACTGGAAAATGTATTTGAAAGCAGATCCGATTCGCGTTATCCTAAAATTGAAATGGATCAACTGATACATGCTAATCCCGAATTGGTATTGCTTTCATCAGAGCCATTTCCATTTTCAGAAAAGCATGCGATGCAATTGCAGGAATTGTTGCCGAAGGCAAGAGTGAAATTAGTGGATGGAGAAATGTTCAGTTGGTATGGTTCCAGGTTGCTGAAGTCAGTTGCTTACTTCAATCAACTGATGGTTGAACTCAACGAAGCACAGTGATGATGCCTTCTAAATCACCTACCTGCCGGCCACCACAGTTGGTCTCATATTTCAACAGATAGAAATAAGTTCCCTCAGGCTCCTCGCCCACTTGCCATGTGGCACTGCCATCAGAATCATACACAAGTTTACCCCAGCGGTTGAAAATTTTTAACTGGTAAACATCAAACACGCTTGAAAGATCGAGTGTTGGATTAGACGCGAGGTATGGTTCCCACACATCATTTTTTCCATCGTTATTGTCTGTTACCACGTTGGGTATTTTGAGATATTGCAGGTCAACTCCATATACTTCACCTGCGCTTATATCTACTCCTGCAAAAGCTGTGCATCCGCTCTGAGAATCGGTAACTGTAAGAACATAGTAGCCCGGCAAATTCACCGTAGGTGAGGCTGTGATTGCTCCTGAGGTGATATTTCCAACGCCATCAAACGCTGACCAGTCATAAAGCACGGCTTGCTCAGGATTCACCACTGTGCCCACTATCTCCACTGTTGGTTGCAGGCAGGTGAGTGAGTCCTGTAGTTGTGGTATGACAACGCTTATCTGGTGATCAGGCACCACCGCGAAATCGTTGAAAATGCAGCCTGAGTTGTCTGTAATCTGAATGTTGTAATCACCCGCATCTTGCTCTGTCAGCGTATAATTTTCAATTTCATTTCCATTCACCTCTACAATGTATGGCTCGTTGCCACCTGTTATTTCGGTTATCTCCAATGTTCCGTTCTCACCATTGCAGGCAGTAATGGATTCATAAGTGAAAGTGAGTGGTGCAAACAATTCTATCTCTATGCTGTCAACAGCAAGGTTGCCGCAAGCGTCCTCCACAAATCCATTGTCATCAGCTATTACTATGGTGTAGATGCCCGGTTCTGCAATTTGTCCATCCACTTGTACTATGATGACATCATCGTGTGTGGCACCCACATTCTCTGCTGAGGCAGATGTTATTCCATAGCTGCCTCCAGGCCCATTTATTACGAAATCAAAATTGATAACACTGCTCATTACAATGTCCTCGCTGAAGGTAACCGTGATGATGGAGTTACTACAATTGCTCGAAGCACTAATAAGTGTTGGCGGCATATCATCATAAAGCGAAGCTGTGCTTTCTTCAAAATCTATGGTGTAGCCCTCGGTACTGTTGCTCCAGTTCATCACAACCAATGCGTAAACCTGTCCATCAGTAACAGGTAAATCTGCATTGAAAGGAGGCCCGTTCAGATCGCCCGGGCCACCGCTGTTGGCTATTCCGCCTTGTGCTGTGCTTATGCCTGTAGCGCCATTTACACCTATCACACCGTAGCTGTTGCAGCTCACCTCAGGCGAGCTGCCATCCTGCAATGTGATGCCTGCACAACCTCCCTGTGTGATGTTGAACAAACCCCAGTCATAGTCATCATTGTCATTGTTGGGATCAAGTGTAAAATCCAAATTTCCATCTTGCTGCACCGTGAAGGTGTACCACACACTGCTCTGCTCTAAACTTGCATTGCATGCTCCTGTCCACTCATACACATTACCAGTATTCAAAGATGCATTTTCTTCTTCATACAAATCGCCACACAATACAATGGCTCCATCACAATCACTAATGCTTGTTTGTGCATGAGATGAAAGTCCAAGTGCCAAAAAGGGAATTACAACCAGTGAACGAATCATTTGTTCATGTTTTTTTTCTGAACTATAGATAGCGATGCAAGGTAAACAAGTTGCCTGCCCGCTATCGCAGCAACTGTATGAATCCCTCACGCTGCTTTATGCTTCCATCGCTGCACAGCGTTTTGTAAAGCACGTGGTAGTAGTAGGTGCCTTCCGTTGCATCACTGCCCATCCAGGCATTCTTAGCATCAGCAGTTTCAAAAATTATTGCGCCCCAGCGGTTATATATTTTCAGGTTGTATTCAGCAAAAAAGAAATCAATCTTTTTCTCTGTGTCAGCAGGTAGATATGGTCGCCATGCTGCATTCAGGTTGTCATTGTCTGGAGAAAAAACATTGGGGAACTGAATGAGTGAAGGGTCAAAATTCATATCTTCATTTTCTTCAACATAGATTTCTTCTGTGCTTACACAGCCCGTTTCGGTATCCGTTGCCGTAAGGGTGTAAAAACCTTCGCTGTTTACCATAGGGCTGTCGGTTTGCTCACCACTTAGTATGTTTCCGGTTTGAGTAGTCCAAAGCAAAGAAAAATTGTGTTGACTTTCTATTTCGGTAAGTTGAATTTGAACTATAGGGTTCAAACAACTCAATGTGTCTTGCACATCAGCGAATATGCCGGGAGCGCTATAATCTGCATCTATATATACTTTATCGTAGGTCAAGCAGCCGTTAAGCGGATTGGAAACTTCCAGATAATAAATTCCTGTCTCACCTACCGCAACTCCGCTCTCAGTACCAACCACTATTCCGTTTTGCATCCATTCAAATTGTGCATCATCCCCATTGGAAGAGCCTTGCAATGTCACTGTGGATGAATAGCAATTGATAACTGCATCAGGCCCGGCATCGGCACTATAAGGCAACAAGTCTTCGTTTATTTCAAAGTTTATTGTGTCGAAACAAACGTCCTGAAAGTTTACCGTAAGCATGCCAGTAGCAGCATTTGTCACATCTACGTTTTGCTCATTGGTGCCTTGTTGTACTATCACTCCGTCCAATTCCCAGTTGTATTCAGCTTGCAGGTTAAAATTGATGTCTGCCACCAGACTCACCTCTGCATTCAGGCAGGTGATCAATTCGATTCCGACCAATGTGAGTTCCAATTCTTCCACGACTACAGTTATTTCATTTTGATTCAAATCGCCACACAGGTCGGTGAAGGTGACAGTGTATGTAGTGGTAACAGGCGGTGTAGCTACCACCACTGCGGTATCAGTATCGTTGAGATAATCTGCGGGTTGCCAGTTATACACCCCATCCAATGAGCTTCCAGCACCCAATTCAGCGGAGGCACCGGCACATATCATCACCTCATTGGCTGAGGTTACAATATTTTCCTGCAAACAAACCGTCTGATAATTGTATGAACCACCGGTAGCTGCAGTGAAGCCCCAATAGACCAATTCCTGCCCGCTAAAAACTTCATTTATCAAATCAATCTCGCCAAGTAGTCTGAATACGCAATCAAAATAAACTTCCAATTCCTGGGTGATGGGATTCCATGTAATGCGCACCACGTGGTCTTCGCCATCTTCTATGTTCACATCGAAGGGGTCGGCCTGCACCGGACCCGCTATGTTGTTTGCCGAATTGTGGTTGATGTCGCCATCCATTTCAATGGCGATATGGTCCTCCCAGGGATCGCCATACTCTGCATTTTGCCAAGTGTCGAATTCAATACCCAAAGACGTTCCGAAATTGAGGTATCCTAATCCACCTCCACTTTCACCTATTGCACTGGTTCCAACTGTTTGTAGCACGAAGCAGATTCCATCGGCACCATTGCCATCCAGAGAGCCATAGTTCATAAGGAAAGAAAGGTCAAACGGCTGTGTAAGGTCAATCTGCTCGCCATACCAAACTGTTCCGTTTTGAGTATTTATCTCGGCTGTTAGTTGGTAGCAGTCGTTGCCGGTAGCAGTGGCACTGCCATTCAGAAAATAGATCTGACCGCAGCCAACCTTGCCAAACAAGAGCAGCAACACTACCAAAATTTTTCGATTCATAAACGTGATTTGGATGAGTCAAATAAAAGCAACTATGCAATGATAACCTAAGGGCATCGGCAGAATTAACCATAACACAAAGCCCGCTTTGGGGCGGGCTTCATGCTTAAACTGAAAAACTAAAAACTATGGAATGATTCCTTTCAACTTTTGGGTTGAATGAATCTAAGAAGTCAAAAGTAAATGCCTTCACAGCCATTGATTCTGCATGTGAAAAAATAGTTGGTAAATCGAAATGAGGCGGTTACTTTTGCCGCCCATTTTTAAAAACCAACAAATTCAAAATTCAATGAACCGTTACGAGACTGTTTTCATTTTAACTCCCGTGCTGTCTGAAGAACAGGCAGCGGAAACAGTAGAAAAGTTCGAGAAGTTTTTGAAGAACAAGGGCGCCAAAGTGAAGCACTGTGAAAACTGGGGCTTGCGCAAATTGGCTTATCCTATTCAGAAAAAAACAACCGGCTTCTACCATTTGTTCGAATTCGAATCAGAGGGCGAGGTTATTGGCCCGTTCGAAACCGAATTCCGCAGGGACGAGCGCATATTGCGCTTCCTTACTACAAGCATGGACAAGTACCATCTACAGTATGCTGAAAGCCGCAGAGGCAAAGCCAAAGAGAAAAAGGAAAAAGCTGCTGAGGCCAAGGTTGAAGCCTAATCCTCTTCTAAGTTTTTTCTAAATCAATTCTTCAAAAAAAATCTCGAAAAAAATGAGCGAACAAAACGACCAAATCAGATACCTCAATCCTATTGACATTGAAACCAAAGCAGCCAAATACTGCCGTTTCAAGAAGCATGGTATTAAATACATCGACTATAAAGATGCCGATTTCCTGCTGAAATTGTGCAACGAACAAGGCAAGCTTCTGCCACGCAGAATTACGGGCACCTCGTTGAAATACCAGCGCAAAGTGGCTCAGGCAGTGAAAAAAGCTCGCCACCTTGCCCTCATGCCATACGTAGCCGACATGCTGAAATAATCACTAAATAATCCACACTAGGAGGAAACAACACATGGAAGTAATTCTCAAATCGAACATCGAAAAGCTCGGAGCTAAAGATGAAGTGGTAAAGGTGAAACCAGGCTATGCCCGCAACTACCTCATACCTCGTGGCTATGCAATAGCAGCCACCGAAAGCAGCAAAAAAATGCTGACCGAAAACCTAAAGCAACGCGCTCACAAGGAAACCAAAATACTTGATGAAGCACAGAGCATTGCTGAAAAGCTGAATGCACTCGACATTAAAATCGGCACCAAGGCTTCTGAAACCGGAAAAATATTTGGTAGCGTGAATACCATACAATTGGCCGAAGCACTTGCCAAATTAGGTTTTGCGATTGACCGCAAAAGCATCAGCATCAGTGATGATCACATCAAAACACTTGGCAGCTACGAGGCCAAAGTGAAACTGCACAAAGAAGTAAGCGCCCTGCTGAAATTTGAAGTGGTAGCTGAATAAACAAGCATAGCTTCAAAAAAGTAAAATGTATTGAAAACCCTGACCTCCCGGTCAGGGTTTTTCTTTTGGAAACATTCAGCAAATGCTATTGATGAATGTACTGCCGACATTCATTTTCATCACGAATTGCCGATTATTCATTTTATTCGCCTCACCTATTTTCCCACAGGCTTATCACGACACCACACCACACACAACCACAACCAACATACGCGATGAAAAAAATAATTGTCCCAAGCGACTTCACCTCAGTGAGCGAAGTAGCCATTCGATACGCTACTGAAATAGCCACCTCCACCGGTAGTATAGTACACCTCCTGCACATTGTAAAGCAGGAGAACGACCGCAACGATGCCCAGAAAAAATTGGAAGCCCAGGCCGCCCAACATGCTACTAGGACAGGTCAAACTATTAATACCATAGTAGCAGTAGGTAACATCTTTGACGACATACCACAAGTCTCAGCCAACGAAAGCGCAGAGCTGATAGTAATGGGAACACATGGCTTGCACGGTATGCAATATGTAGTAGGAAGCAATGCTCTGCGCGTAATTACTGAAAGCACTGTACCCATGGTCATAGTGCAAGACGGCACTAGACAAAGTGCAGGCATCAGCAAACTACTACTTCCAATAGACCTGCACCAGGAGACCAAACAAAAACTCAAAATAGCGTGTGATGTAGCCGAGCGATTCAAAGCAGAGGTCCATCTCATTTCTCCCAAAGTGAGCGATGAATTTCTACACAACAAAATAGAACGCAACGTGGCCTATGCAGAAGGCTATTTAGAAATGAGAAAAATTGCATACAAAACAAAAGTCACCGACAGTGGCACAGGCTCTTTCGTTAAGGAATTGCTCAAGTATGCGCAGTATGCCGAAATAGATTTGATATGCATACTCAACACCGCTGAAGAGCGCCTCGTGCATGCCTTTGGCGTGGACAGCGAACAAAAGATAATAACCAACGAGGCGCGCATTCCGGTAATGATTCTCAACCCCGCTCACACCTATGTTGACAGCCGCAGCATCTTCTCTCAATAGCGGTATAAATCTCCATTAGTCCTCAATGGGTCGCTCTTACATTCGCGGCCCATTTTTAATATCTGATAAGTAAAATGAAGGAAGTATATATAGTGTCAGCCGTGCGCACACCCATCGGCAGTTTCGGTGGTTCGCTGGCCGGCATCAGTGCAACACAGCTCGGTGCATTTGCCATAAAAGCTGCTTTGGAAAAAATAAATCTCAACCCTGCCGAAGTCAATGAAGTAATCTTCGGTTGTGTATTGCAAGCCTCACTTGGTCAGGCACCTGCCAGACAAGCCGCCAAATTCGCTGGTCTGCCTGACAGTGTTCCTTGCACAACAGTAAACAAAGTTTGTGCATCGGGTATGAAAGCCATAATGCAGGGCGCACAAGCCATAGCACTTGGCGATGCCGATGTGGTAGTAGCCGGTGGCATGGAAAGCATGAGCCGTGTGCCCTTCTACAACGAGCACATGCGCTGGGGCAACAAGTATGGCCATGTGCAGCAAACCGATGGCATTGCCAAAGACGGCCTCACCGATGTATATCACAACTACGCCATGGGCAACGCAGCGGACCTATGCGCCCGCGAGTGCAGCATCACCCGCGAAGCACAGGACGAATTCGCCATTGAAAGCTACAAGCGCAGTGCTGCAGCATGGGCCGCTGGCAAGTTTGCCGATGAGGTAGTGCCTGTTCAGATTACTGGCCGCAAGGGTGAGACAATTACCATTGCTGAAGATGAAGAATATAAAAGTGTGAACTTTGAAAAAGTGCCCACACTCAAACCCGTCTTCAGCAAAGAAGGAACTGTTACCGCTGCCAACGCAAGCACTATGAATGATGGCGCAGCAGCAGTAATACTGATGAGCAAAGAAAAAATGGAATCGCTTGGCCTTAGTCCATTGGCCAAGGTGTTGAGCTATGCCGATGCAGAACAAGCACCTGAGTGGTTCACCACTACGCCTAGTTTGGCATTGCCAAAGGCAGTTGCCAAGGCTGGTCTGCAAATGAAAGACCTTGAATACGTAGAGCTGAACGAAGCCTTCAGTGTAGTAGGCATTGTGAATGCTCAAAAGATGGGGCTTGACCCTGCTCGCGTGAATGTGCATGGCGGAGCAGTGTCACTTGGCCATCCTTTGGGGTGCAGCGGTGCGAGAATCATAGTTACTCTGGTGCACGTGCTTGGCCAAAACAAGGCGAAGATTGGTGGTGCAGCTATCTGCAACGGAGGTGGCGGAGCAAGCGCAATGGTGATAAGTGCATAACCAGTAATTTCGAATAAAATGCAAAAGGCCATCTCAATGCAAGATGGCCTTTCTTCTTTATGTTACAAACCTCTATTTACTTCTTCGCAGGTACTGTGTGCTTAGGTTCCACTGCCGCAGGCACTATCTGTAGCGTATCAGCCGAAGGTGCAATCAGAAAAAACAAATTGAAAAGACTAAAGCTGCTTTTAGAAATGGTGAAAGTCTCTTCCTTCTTCTCTTCCTTCTTTGGGTCGCCAGGCGTTGCAGTCAATTCATTGCCGGCTGCCGCAGCCAGACTTGTAAAACTCAGTGCAAAAAAGGCAAAAAGTACTTTTTTCATAGCAGTGGATGTTTGGTTATTGGTGGCGCCAATTAAAGAATAAAAATGACAACAGCACATCAGCATTTAACGAATATTGGCAATCAGCCTACCGACAAGCAGAAAATTTTCGATGCCATTTTGGTCTCGATTTTTTTCATGTTTATCTGTTGGATAGTGTTTGCATTTGAGCATTTGCTCTCATACAACCTCAGCAGCCATGGCCTCCGGCCACGCACCGTGGAGGGCCTTGCGGGTATTTTCAGTATGCATTTTTTGCATGGCGATTTCAAACACATCAGTCACAACACGCTGGGTTTTCTGGTACTCAATACTTTTCTCTTTTACTTCTACCGCGACATAGCCTGGAAAGTATTTTTCTACATCTTTCTCTTCGGGCCGATAATGCTTTGGTTGGTAGGCCGCAGCAGCAATCATATAGGTGCCAGCCTGCTCATCTACGGCCTTTTTGCATTCATCACCGTGAGTGGATTTATTAGAAAAAATCCCCCACTGCTTCGCGCAGCTTTTGTCATCATCATCTATTACGGTTCACTTGTGTGGTACCTGTTACCTATTGAACCACGCATTTCTTTCGAAGGTCACATTTCAGGATTTATTGCAGGGCTTGTTTGTGCCATTGCATTTAGAAAACAAGGGCCACAGCGCAAGCTCTACCAATACGAAACTGAACCCGAATTGCCAGATGATGAAACCGCTTTTTGGAAAGTGCCCAATGCGAATCCATAGACGCAACAACACATCGCAGCCATCACAATTTTTTGACTGCTATAATTTTCGCCACAGGCCAAAAAAATGAACAACAAAATGCAAAGCAGTACTGAAAGTGACAGCAACTACAACCACCTCGAAAAAATGCCGGTGGCTCAACTCCTTGCGGCCATCAATGCTGAAGACAAAACCGTTCCCTTGGCAGTGGAGAATACGCTGCCTCAGATAGAGAATCTGGTGAATGCCATTGTACCAAAGATGAAAGCAGGTGGAAGACTTTTCTATATTGGAGCAGGCACCAGTGGCAGGCTTGGTATTGTGGATGCGAGCGAGTGTCCCCCAACTTTTGGCGTAAGCCACGACTTGGTAATTGGTCTTATAGCAGGTGGCGACAAAGCCATCAGATTTCCGGTCGAATTTGCTGAAGATGATGTTTTGCAGGGATGGGCTGATTTACAAAGCCACTCCATTTCACCACTTGATGTTGTAGTTGGGATTGCCGCATCAGGCCGTACTCCGTATGTAGCAGGTGCATTGCAGCAATGCCGCGCTGCCGGCATTACCACAGGTTGCATTGTTTGCAATACTGAAAGCCTTGTAGCCAGACATGCTGACTGGCCTGTAGAAATTATAGTAGGTGCCGAATTCGTTACAGGCAGCACACGCATGAAAAGTGGTACTGCTCAAAAATTAGCGCTCAACATGATTAGCACTGCGGTGATGATTCAACTGGGCCGGGTGCGTGGCAACAAAATGGTGGATATGCAACTGACCAACCACAAACTGGTGGGCCGCGGTACACGCATGGTAATGCAGGCAACAGGCCTTGCCGAGGCGGAAGCCAATGCCCTCCTGCTGAAACATGGCAGCGTCAGAAAAGCCATTGATGCCCATCAGTCATAAACAGGCAGGTAGTTATTTACAAACTTGATGAAAAATTTAGCCGGGCACCTTTTATCACATTCTCTTAGTTCCAATCAAGTGCCTGTGCTGACATACGCCTACATTTGACCTCGTTGCAGCGCGAGCAATGTTCTTCCGCTGCAATTTCGAAAAAAAAATTACAATTCAAAATCAACGGAAACCTTTGCTCAATGATAGCAACCGCAACCAACATAAAACTTGCACCCGCCACCACAAGCCGCATAGCAGAAGTGGACTGGAAAAATCTCACCTTCGGCAAAGTATTCAGTGACCACATGCTAGTGATTGAATATGCAGACGGACAATGGAAAAATGCAACCATCAAACCTTATGGCAAAATGGAATTCAGCCCGGCCATCAGTGCGCTGCACTACGGTCAGGCACTGTTCGAGGGTCTCAAAGCATTTAAAAACAAAGAAGGCGAAGTATTCATTTTCAGACCGGAAAGGAATGCTGAGCGACTGAATAAAACTGCCGCTCGTTTGTGCATGCCAACCATCCCTGTAGAACTTTTCATGGATGGCCTTGCTCAATTGGTAAAGATGGACAGCGCGTGGATACCAACCGGAGAAGGAGAATCGCTGTACATACGTCCGCACATGTTTGCTACTGATGAATACATAGGGGTGAAGCCAAGCGACTCCTATTTGTTTGTCATATTCACCGGACCGGTTGGTAAATACTATACCAACGAACTGAATGTAAAAATTGAAAACAGTTACACGCGCGCAGCACGTGGGGGAGTTGGTCATGCAAAGGCTGCGGGTAATTATGCAGCATCGCTCTACCCTACTCAATTAGCCAAAGACGAAGGCTTCGATCAACTGTTGTGGACAGACGGACAAGAGCACGCCTACTTCGAAGAAAGCGGCACCATGAACGTGATGTTTCTGCATGGAAAGAAACTAATGACACCTGCGCTGAGTGACAGCATACTGGAAGGAGTAACTCGCAGTACAGTGCTCACACTCGCCAAAGACTGGGGCTACCAGGTAGAAGAGAGAAAGGTGAGCGTGAAAGAAATTACTGACCTGCTGAAGGCAAATGAACTGGATGCAGCATTTGGCGTAGGCACTGCTGCCACCATTGCACCTATTAAGTCGATCCACTATGACGGTACGAGCTATGCGCTTAAAACAGGAGCCAACAATGAATTCGCATTGCGTGTTGGTACATACTTAGATCGCCTCAAGCGCGGCCACGAAGAGGATGTGCACAATTGGAATTTCCGTATCTGATGACGTATTGTTTTGTAAAGTTTGCAAGCTGAAGTAAGCCCGTGTTAGTAGATGAGCAAGCCATACAAGATTTAGAATTTCACACCATACGCGAGGTGCTTGCAGGCTATTGCGTGCAGCCCACTGCAAAAGGGCGCATGCTGTTGCTCGCACCTGTCAAAGACTTTGGTGATCTGAAAAGCGAGTTGCAATGCGCTGAAGAATTCGCCCACATACGCAGAGAGAACATCTCCTTTCCTGCCCTCGACTTCGATGAACTTACTGATGAAATAAAACTACTTCAACTGCGCGACAGTGTGCTCAGTGAAGATAGTTTCTACCGGTTGCACCGGGCCAATACCTTAGTGAATGAAATCATCAAAGCTTTTGAAGGCGTGGAAGAAGTATTCACAGCCTTGCATGCGCTGATTGCCGAAACAGAACACAGCGAGGAGATGATGAAGGCCATAACGCATGTCTTCGACACGAAGTGGAAAGTGAAAGACGATGCATCGCCCGAACTGAAACAGATACGCGAAGCCACTGCCAATGTCAGAAGAAACATTGCGAAGAATTTTTCGCGCGTGATGAAGGAGTATCAGGCCAAAGGATTTTTGGGCGATACTGGTGAGGCATACCTGAATAACAGAAAAGTACTCGCTGTTTACAGCACACACAAAAGGAAAATTCCGGGCTTGGTGGTGAGCAGCAGCAAGACAGGTGCACTCACTTATATAGAACCTGAGATAAACATCCAACTCAATTTTGAACTGGAGAGTCTGCTGGACGATGAGCGCACCGAGATTCGCAGAATCCTGCTGCAACTCACCAACAGCATTCGTCACAAGTTGCCCGTCATCCGGGAGTTTCATCGCATTCTTACTGAGTTCGATTTCATACATGCCAAGACCAAACTTGCGCTGGAGCTTGACGCCACATTGCCTGAGATAGAACATGATCCTGTGGTGCATTTGGTGAAAGCATTTCATCCGCTGCTGCTTATCAATAACAAAAAGCTGGGCCGCAAAACATTTCCGCAAACGCTGACAATGGATGCGGGCAGCCGAATGCTGGTTATTACAGGCCCCAATGCAGGCGGTAAAAGCATCACGCTAAAGACTGTCGGACTTTTACAGGTGATGCTGCAAAGCGGGCTGCTTGTGCCAGTGGCGCTGGGCAGCAGGATGTCATTCTTTGCGTCCATACTCACTGACATTGGCGACAACCAGAGCATCGAAAATCAACTGAGCACTTATAGCTACCGGTTGAAAAGGATGAAACTATTTCTGGAGGTAGCCAACAAGCGCAGCCTTGTGCTGTTAGACGAATTCGGAACCGGAAGTGATCCTGATCTCGGTGGGGCATTGGCCGAAGTTTTCTTCGAAGAATTGTATAAGAAAAAGTCTTTTGGTGTAATCACAACGCACTACAGCAACATCAAAATAAAGGCTGCGGAGTTGCCACATGCCTTGAATGCGTGCATGCTTTTCAATACCAAAACACTGGAGCCTACTTACCAGCTTTCGCTGGGCCAGCCGGGCAGTTCGTTCACCTTCGAGGTGGCTGAGATAAACGGCATTGACAAGAAACTGATAGAAGCAGCGAAGAAAAAACTGAGCAAGCAGAAGGTGCAGATGGACGGAATGCTGGCTGCATTGCAAGAGGAAAAAACACAATTAGAGGCTGAGCGTGAGCACGCACAAACCGCAGCAGTTTTCGCAAGCAACACCATACTTGATTTTGAAAAAAAGAAAGACAAATACGAAGAGCGCTTAGAAAAACAGCAAGACACCATGGAGCGCAACAACAAATACCTGAGCCACGGCAAGCGCCTGGCAGGCTTCGTGGAGAGCTACAACCTGCGCAGCAAAAACAAGGAGCTGCTGGACGATGTGAAGAAGTACATAGCGATGGAAAAGACAAAGCTGGATGATGAGCGCAAACAGCGAAGCGTAGAGAAGAAGTTGTCACAGGAAAAAGAGCACACCGAAAAAAAGCAGAAGAAAAAAGAAGCAATAAAAATTGGTTCATTGGTGCGCCTGCAAAACACCAAACAAACAGGCACTGTGATAGAAATAGAAAAGGGTCAGGCCATTGTGGCCATTGGTGTATTCAAAACCAAAGTGGATATGGAGAAATTAGAGTGGATTAGGTGAGGCATGAGAACTATGCGCGACAAGTGGAGTTCATTGAATCTTCTCATCTTTGTTTTATCCATTACCACGCTACCACTTGAGCAAATTAGAAGATCAATACCGCACACTGGGCCTGCAGTTGGGGGCTACCGAAGAGGAGGTGAGACAGGCATACCGCGCGATAGCCAAGCAATATCACCCTGATGTGAATAAGACACCTGGTGCGGAACAGCGCTTTATAACTGCGCACATGGCTTACGAGGCCGTCATCCAAAGTATTCGCAATCCGCAGGCCTTTTACAAAAAAGTGGTAAACCCCTTCCAGGGCGCAGATCAGGCCCAGGCAGCTAAGCGCAGGGCTTATGAATTTGCGAAGAAGCGCTACGATGATTACCTCGCCTCTGATGAATTTCAGGAAGATGAAAACTATGAGTCGGTGGCGCGCTTAGTGGGCTTTGTAATAGTGGTGCTGTGTACTGTGCTGGTGCCCATGGCATCATTCCGCATATTGGGCGACTGGAGTTTCATGCCGGTGTTTGTGGTGCTTTACCTGTGTTTTTCGCCTGTGGTGTTTCCGGCATGGCGTGGCATCATGCTGGTGGAGTGGCCCAGGGTAAAGCATGGCTGGCGCGACTTTGTGAAGCAATCGGTGATGCTTCATTTTTTTATTCTGTTGCTCAACATCTGGTGGTTCTTTCATATGGCTTTGTTTGCTTTTGTGCCCACGTGGCCTGTGGTGGCTGTGTTTCTTATTGCCAGCTTAATCCTTCGGTACGTTGTTCTTCCCCGGTTTCACTTTCTGTACATCAAAGCATTTGTGGCAGCGGCCGTCACCCTGATGGGTATCAATATTTTTTTGTTCATCAATCAGGTGCATACCTCGCAGCCAGTTACTGAATCTTATTTCTTCAGCCCTTATGAGTTTCATTATACCTCCAGGTCGAAATACTCTGACAAGCGATACCCGAAAACCGAAGTAGAACCTTACCTCCTATTGGAAAATGATGCTTATGACGACTATCCGCTCATTCGCCTTTTTTGCAACTACCAGGCGGTGGAAGGCAATGTGGTCACTTTCCGGATAGAAAAAGGATGGCTGGGTGTGCGGGTCCTGAAGTCGTACGAGTTTGCGAATGTGGGTACTGACTAAAAAGCTATGAATTGCTTTGATGGATTAAGCCGCTTGTATCAGTAGGGGTATCATTGCCACTGAGAGAAAGGAAATGGCAAAACGAATTCAATCACACTACAACGGCACCCTGGAAGTAACCATGCAGCGTGGGCGCAAGGTGCTGCACAGCAAAAACACCAACTACAGCTATGGCAATGTGCAGCAAGTGTGGAGCGCAGGACTGAAGAAGCTGGACTTGATGCATGTTCAATCTATCCTGCTGCTGGGCCTTGGTGGCGGCAGCATCATAGACATCCTTAAAAATGAATACCGCTACCGTGGCCACCTCACTGCTGTAGAAATAGATCCGGTGGTGGTGGACATTGCTAAAGAAGAATTCGGAATCACTACCAATGAACAAACAGAAATAATCTGTGACGATGCTGCCAACTATGTGTCCAAAACCAAAGACACATTCGACCTCATCATAGTTGACATTTTTATAGATGATGTGATGCCTGACATTCTACTATCTATGAAATTCTGGCAAAACATAGCGAAGCGCACCATGGCAAAAGGAACCATTGCCTTCAATGCCTTCAACTCAGCGGCTAAACTCAATGCTGTAAAAGAAGAATTGAAATGTCTTGGTTTTGAAATGAAGGTTTACCCAAGGGTAAATGGGTCGAATACAATGCTGATTGCAACACGATAACTGAAGCAGGCTCACACTGCAATGCGCAATTTTTATATATACAAAATATTCCGTGCAGTAACTTTTACCGGCAATTCAAATAATCTTTGCCACAACGCGTTGACTGCGCACCAACATTTTTCCCAAAACCAAACACAATGAAAAAGTTCTATCTGTTCTATGGTGCCTTTGCTGCCATAGTGCTACTTACAGTATGCACTGAAAACGGACTGAAGCAAACTGAAATAACTTCGGAGATGCGCAGGCGGCTTTCGGAGAAAGCGCAGGCGATGCTTGCACAGCGCGACTCAGCGCTGAAGGCCCAGGTGAAAAATATAGTTGTGACGAACAACTTAGAAATCTCAGATGAGGACGACTTGAT
>JBJXFP010000049.1:0-3912 GCA_046155615.1 Flavobacteriales bacterium
CTTTGCCAATACATTCGCCCAATCATTTACTATATGAACAGAACAACGAAGCCACTCCTGGCCGCCCTCCTGTGCGTGGCCACCACCACCGCAACCGCTCAATACTGGCAACAACGTGCAGAGTACAAAATAGATGTAGAACTGAACCACGAGAACCATCAGTACACAGGCAAACAAACCATCACTTATTTCAACAACTCGCCCGACATACTTCAGAAAGTATTCTTCCATCTCTACTTCAACGCCTTTCAACCCGGAAGCGCCATGGATGTGCGTTCACGTACCATCAAAGACCCCGACTCCCGCGTAGCCGATCGCATTGCTAATCTGAAACCCGAAGAGTATGGTTGGCTGCATATCAAGAGTTTGAAAATGGATGGCAAGAGCATTGCATTTTTCGAAAACGAAACCATACTGGAGATAGAATTAGACAAGCCCATAGGCGCTGGCGCAAAAGCCACATTCGAATTGGAATACGAAGGACAAGTGCCGCAGCAAGTGCGCAGAAGCGGCCGCGACAATGCCGAAGGCATAGACTATAGCATGACGCAGTGGTACCCCAAAATGTGCGAATACGATGAGCACGGCTGGCATGCCAACCCATACATAGGCCGCGAGTTTTATGGCGTGTGGGGCGACTTCGAAGTCAACATCAACATAGATGAGAGCTACACCATAGGTGCTACAGGTGTATTGCAAAACGCTGATGAAATAGGCAAAGGCTACACAGACACTAAACCAAAAAACGAGAAGAAGAAAGGAGAAAAACAATGCTGGAAATTCAAAGCCCAAAACGTGCACGACTTCGCATGGGCAGCCGACCCCGACTTTGTGCATGATCAGGTACAGATACCTGGCGGCCCCGTGCTTCACTTTATCTATCAGGGCAGTCAGGAATACAGCAACACATGGAAAGAAATGCAACCACTCATGGTGAAAGCCTTCGACTTCATGAGCAAAAACTTTGGCGTCTATCCTTATCCTCAATACACCTTCATACAAGGAGGCGATGGAGGCATGGAGTATCCCATGATTACACTCATCACCGGCAACAGAAAACTGCCAAGCCTAACAGGCGTCAGCGTGCACGAAGCGGCCCACTCGTGGTATCAGGGTGTGCTGGGCACCAACGAAAGTCTGTATGCATGGATGGATGAAGGCTTCACCAGTTTCGCCACTCAGGAAACAATGGATTACCTCTTCAAGCAAGGCATGCCCTCCACACACAAGAGCGCTTATGGCAGCTACTTCAGCATAGTGCAGGAGAAAGAGGAAGAAGCATTAGACACCCATGCCGACCACTTCATTACCAACCACGCCTATGGCACTGCAGCTTACAGCAAAGGTGAAGTCTATCTCACACAATTGGAATATGTGGTAGGCACGTATGCATTTCGTATAGGGCTGCTCAACTACTTCCGCGACTGGAAATTCAAACATCCCGATTGCTACGACTTCATACGTGTAATGGAAAAACAAAGCGGCATGGAGCTGGACTGGTACAACGAATACTTTGTGAATACTACCAAGACCATTGACTATGGCATCAGCATGGTAGAAAGCAAAGAAGGCAAAACATCGGTAACACTGCAACGCATTGGAGACATGCCCATGCCGCTTGATGTGGAAGTGAAATACACGGACGGCAGCTACGAAACATTTTACATAGCTACCGACATCATGCGCGATGAAAAACCTGCTGATGGCTACAACGGCAAATGGAGCGTGCAAAAGGACTGGAACTGGGTGGAACCAACTTACACACTGGAAATTCCAAAAAGCGCCAAACAAATTGAAAGCATAGAGATAGACCCAAGCAAGCTGATGGCTGATGTAGAAAGGGTGAACAATCTGCTTGTGATAGACAGCGCCATCGAATTTCTCTGGAAGAAATAATTGGAGTCTGCACCAACCCATTCACCATGCTCAATCACATCATTCTATTTCATAAAAACCACGCAGTTGATTTTGTCATCAAGTTGCTGTTGTGTTTGGTTGCAACTTGTCTGTTGGCACCACTCACACTTCAGTTGAAAGGCGAGATGCCCGTCACACTGCAATCATTCATCATCCTGTTTTGCACCATCACATGTGGCTGGCGCATTGGCGGTGTCAACGCATTGCTTTATGTAGTAGCAGGCATAGTTGGTCTTCCAGTTTTTTCCAACTATTCATCAGGCATTGATTCGCTCACCGGTCTATATGGTGGTTTCTTCTTTGGGTTTGTATTCGCGGCTTTTGCTTGTGGATTTTTAGCAGAGCAAAAGCTTTTTCAAAAACAACTTGCAGCCGTTATGAACTGGATGCTGGGCCACATCATCATACTTGCATTTGGTTTTATCATTCTTATTCCGCGCGATGCTGCATGGCAGCAAAAGCTCGAACTGCTCTGGCCCGGTGCCCTTATCAAAAGTGTTGCAGGAGCGCTCATTATCCAGTTTATGGTTCGGCTTTTTGGAAGAAAGAATAAAACAGTAGCAGCTTTCAGCGAATAGAAAAACATGGAAGGCAGCAACACCACATTGCTTGACGGGCATCTCGCACAAACCACCATGCATCCATTTGCACTGCACATAGAGCGCGCAGATGGCATCTATCTGTACGATAAGCAAGGCAAGGCATACATGGACATGATAAGTGGAGTAGGAGTGAGCAACCTTGGCCATGGAAACAAACAAATAGCCGATGCCATAAAGCAGCAGGTGTATAAACACCTGCACGTGATGGTGTATGGCGAATTTGTGCAAGAAGCACAGATGGACGCAGCACGCGAGCTAACCTCGTGGCTGCCGCCTTCCCTTGATACGTGTTACTTCGTGAATAGCGGAACAGAAGCAGTAGAGGCATCACTGAAACTGGCAAAGAGAGTAACAGGCCGGCAAGAAATAATCGCCATGCAAGGTGCTTACCATGGCAACACACACGGCAGCATGAGTGTGAGCAGCAACGAAACCAAGAAATCAGCATTTCGCCCCTTGCTGCCGGGCATCAGTTTTATACCGTTCAATGATGAATCATCATTGAGATGCATAAATGAAAGCACCGCATGTGTAATTACAGAAACCATACAAGGCGATGCAGGCATACGCATACCCGATGTCAGCTACATGAAGGCATTGCGCATGCGATGCTCTGAAACAGGTACTCTGCTGATATTAGACGAAATACAATGCGGCATGGGACGCGCAGGCAGCATGTTCGCATTCCAGCAAATGGATATAGTACCGGACGTACTTGTGCTGGGAAAAGCACTTGGTGGCGGTATGCCTGTGGGCTGTGTTGTTTCATCAAGAAAAAATATGGAGCGCCTCACGCACGATCCTATGCTTGGGCACATCAGCACATTTGCAGGGCATCCTGTGGTGTGTGCTGCAGTGGCCGCTACACTGAAGGTGTATAAGCAAGAGGACATACTGCGTGATGTGGAAACAAAGGGTCAGTGGCTTGCTGCACAATTGCGCACCCACAATGCAGTCAAGGAAGTTCGTCAACGTGGTCTCTTCATAGCGGTTGATTTGGAAAGTGCCGAAAAAGTGCAAATAGTGGTTCAACGATGCCTTGATGACGGCCTTATCAGCTTTTGGTTTTTGTCATGCCCTGCATCGTTCCGTTTAGCACCGCCACTCACCACTACACAGTTAGAATTGGAAAAAGCATACAACATCTTGCAGCGCGCACTTGACTGAGTAATGTTGATGGATGAAGTGCGCGATAGGCCTGAACACCTTTTTCACCCAACTATCATTGCAGCCATGCAAAAGAATATTCCTTTCAGTCCGCCACGTGTGGATGAAAAAACCATAGCCGCAGTAACCGAAGTTTTGCGCAGCGGATGGATAACCACCGGCCCCAAAACACGCGAGTTGGAAAAACGCATCAATGCATACTGCGACAGCGGACGCACTCTCTGCC
>JBJXFP010000050.1:0-5006 GCA_046155615.1 Flavobacteriales bacterium
GCCCTGCGTGTTTGTAGATCAGGGCTACATCACCGATGACATGGCCGGACTCGAGCTCAACCGCTGGTTCTACACCGCATTCACCCGCGCCCAGGAAAAACTCTTCTTAGTTGGCTTCGAAGAAAAATTGCTCAAGTCTGATGAATAAATCGCTCTGCGGTGAATAGGTATGTTCTCGGGACTTAAGTCCCGTTAGAAAAAAAGGACCATTGATCTAACCCCACCATAAATGGTGGGGAGAAATGAGCATGGAGCCTTGGAGCGCATCAGCGATGTGTAGTTCTGCTCTCTGTACTAAATCGTTGGACCTGTAAGTCTTGATAGGAAAAAACTCTTGATCTAACCCGGCCATTTGAGTTCGGGACTTGCCATCTCTGTAGGAAAAATCCGTGACCATACCTGTCTGCCACAGGCAGGCGTCCAATCCCTGAAAGCTAAAGTCGCTTTTTCCGTGTTCCATTCACCCATCCATGCCGATCCGGCACCATGGAAAACTCATACTTGTATGCGCACGCGGCCCGATTAGATTTGCCGCGCTTTTTTTAAGAACATCCATACATTACAAAATCTATTTCTGAACATGAAAAAGAACTACTTCTACCTTGTGGTAGCGGTGTTGGCAGTGGCCCTTTCGGTATCCTGCAACGGCCTCAAGAAAATGAACGAAAACATAGAGAAGCTTGGCGCCAAGTGCGAACCCAACCCGCTCGAAGTTCATGGTGACAAAGTGGCCATCAGCATTACCGGAAAGTTTCCGGCCAAATACTTTGACAAAAAAGTATATGCGGAAGGCACCCCTGTACTCGTAGGTGCTGGCGGCAGCGAGACCAAAATGAAAATGGCCGCTTACCAGGGCGAAAAAGCTGCCGGCAATGGCAAAGTAGTTCCTTACAAAACCGAATCGAGCTTTACCTACACTGACGAAGTGGACTACAAGCCTGAGATGGCTGAAAGCAAGCTCTACCTGCGCCTGCATGGCAAAAAAGGCAGTAAAGAAGCTGATCTCGATCCTGTGTTTGTGGCTGACGGAGTTATCACCACCCCATACCTTATCAAGACCGATGCAAAGTGCATTCAGAATACCGAGGACAAATTTGTGCGCACAGTGAACAAAAGCATGGAAGCACAAGTGAATTTCGACTACAACTCTTCCAACCTGAAGCCTGCGGAGTTGAAAGAGGCAGATATAGCTGAGTTGGGTAAATTCTTAGACTCTTGCTCGCGCAATCCGAAACTCGTGGTGAAAAGCATTGAGTTCATTTCTTATGCCTCGCCCGAAGGTGAGTTGCTGCTGAACGATGAACTGGCCAACGAACGTGCTGAGGCAGGCAAAAAAGTATTGACTGACATGGTGAAGAAAATGAAACTGACCAACGTGAACGAAACCATGTTCAGCATGTCGCCCAAAGGCGAAGACTGGGATGGCTTTCGTGATGCAATGGAGAAAAGCAACATAGACGATCGCAACATCATCATCAATGTATTGCAAATGACCAAAGACCTGCAAGCCCGCGAGCAGGAAATCAAAAACATAAGCAAGACCTACACACAGATACAGAAAGACATTTTCCCAAGTCTGCGCAGGTGCCGCATAGTGGTGAATTACAGCGAGGAAGGATATAGCGATGCCGAGCTGCTCCAGTTGGCCGCAACCAATCCATCGGTATTGAAATATGAAGAGCTGATGAAAGCTGGCCTGCTCAACGAAGACCTGGCTAAAGATGCCAGCATATACGCAGCAGCAGCAGCTATGCCCGATGCGGACTACCGCGCAAGCAACAACCTGGGCTGTACGCAATACATGCAAAGCAAAATAGGTGATGCGGAAGCCTCATGGAAGAAGGCTTATGGCATGAAGAAATGTGCTGAAACCAGCAACAACATGGGCGTGGCCACTTGGACCAAAGGCGACCGTACCGGTGCTGCCACCTATTATGGCGAAGCAGGCAGTGGCAAAGAAACCAGTTACAACAAAGGGCTGCTTGACATCCAGAGTGGAAGCTATGGCAGTGCCATCACCAACATGGGTAGCTACAAAACATTCAACTCGGCCTTAGCCAAATTGCTCAACAAAGACTATACAGGTGCAAAATCAGATATGGATGCCAGTGGCGATACCAGCGCCATGGCAGATTATCTGCGTGCCATCATAGCCGCACGCAGTGGCGAGCCAAGTTCGGTAGGAAGCAATCTGAAATCTGCAGTGCAAAAAGATTCAGCTCTTGGCAGCAAGGCCAAAAAAGATTTAGAGTTCAGAAACTTTCAGGATCAAATGACTTTCTGAGTGACAGAATAGTTTCTGAAAAAAACCACAGCCCTTCCTCGATCATTTCAGGAAGGGCTTTTTTTATTGACTTCTGCCTGCATCCCCTGCAAACAAGATAATTTGGCCGCATGTATCCCACACTCTACCACGCCTTTTACGATCTCTTTGGTGTTGAATGGCACTGGGCGCGTTTGCTCAATAGCTTTGGTTTTTTCGTAGCCATCGCCTTTGTATGTGCCAGCATTACACTCAATAGCGAGCTTAAACGCAAAGCAACACTTGGCCTTTTCACCTCAACCAAACGCAAACAGATAACAGGACAGCCACCCCAGTGGGGCGATGTATTGATGAATACCGTCATCGGGTTCATCATCGGCTGGAAGTTCATTTATCTCATAGCCAACAGCGGCAAGTTGTTCTCCGGGGGAGGCATGCCCCAGCAGCACATATTCTCCTCATCAGGCTATTGGCTCATCGGTATATTGTGTGCCGCAGCATTTGGTGTATGGCGCTGGTACGAGTACAAAAGGCAACAATTGCCACAGCCTTTGGAGACCGAAGTGGACGTATTCCCACACCACCTCAATGGCAACATCACCTTTCTGGCTGCCATCTTCGGTCTGCTGGGTGCCAAGCTTTTCCACCTCATCGAGAATCCATCTGAATTCAAATCATTTCTCAACCATCCCACCTTTCAGGACTTTGTGGGTGGACTTACTGTATTTGGTGGCCTCATCGTAGGCGCAGGTGGTGTACTCACTTTTGCCTGGTTCAAAAAAATAAACATCTGGCACTTGATGGACAGCGCAGCACCGGGCCTCATATTGGCCTATGGCGTGGGGCGCATAGGCTGCCAGGTAAGTGGTGATGGCGACTGGGGCATTGCCAACACTGCCCCCAAGCCCGGCTGGCTCAGTTGGCTGCCCGATTGGCTGTGGACCTACGACTATCCGCACAATGTCAATGGCATGGGTGTACCCATGTTCCCCTGCGAGGCAGCATACCAGCCCGACAATTGTGCCCACCTCGTTCCCTCAGTCTTTCCCACTCCGGTGTATGAGACCACCATGGCCGTGCTCATCTTCATCTTGCTGTGGCGGCTGCGCAAAAGGATAACAACTCCAGGCTACATCATGTCAGCCTACCTTGTGCTCTGTGGCCTGGAGCGCATGCTCATAGAGCAAATTCGGGTCAACAACAAGTTCGACTTCATGGGCATGCAGCTTACGCAAGCCGAAATCATTTCAGCACTGTTCATCGTGGCAGGTATTGTCATGTTCATTTATGCGCGCAAGCGGCATGGAACAAAAAAAATTGAATCCACGGCATAGCTCAGATGTTGACAATGGTGAAGTAACACAAAACCTGTCACAAACTTTGGCAGTTCGTTTTGTGCTGTGACAATACATTGGCCGTTCAATTTTTTTATCACTCAATGAAAGCGGACACAGGCAACATGGAACAAAATGGCAGACCCCGCCCCATGGCCTGATGATTGAAGACCGCCACGAACCAACAACGACAGTAGAACAAACATTTTTCATACAAAAACAGCAAAACAAAATGGCAGTAGAAATCACAGATTCAAATTTCACCGAACTGGTACAGAACAGCGATAAACCCGTTATGATAGACTTCTGGGCGGAGTGGTGCGGCCCTTGCCGCCTTGTAGGCCCCATAGTGGAGGAGATGAGCCACGATTATGAAGGCAAGGCCGTGATAGGCAAAGTAAACGTAGATGAAAATCCCGATGTAAGTGCCCGCTACGGCATTCGCAACATCCCCACAATCATTTTTGTGAAAGGCGGTCAGGTGGTTGACAAAAGCGTAGGTGCAGTTCCCAAAAATGTTTTGACCGAAAAAATTGAAGCATTGCTCTGAGTCTTTGCCTCAGGCAAATTTTGAAACCAAAAAAGAAGAAGGCCGCCTCGTTAGTTCGGGGCGGCCTTCTTATTTCGTCAGGCAGCAGCGCTGCCAGTCTATTTCATTTACCTCGTGTAGCGGTGGTCTTCCACATCTGCCTGCTCTATGAAGGAGCGGAACACATCGTTGGTAGCCCGCGAGTTGTAGCCACTCACTATGCCATCTAACTGCGATAGGTAATTGTCAGTGCTGGTGCCAAGGCTAAGGTCTGTGGTTCGTTGTATTACATAAATGCCGCCTTCGCCCACTATGGGCAGTGAAATGTTACCCGTTGGAATACCGAACAACGCACCTATCAGCTTGTTCTCCGGCATACTCACACCACTGCTCGGTATGTTGGTTGCCTTCATATTCACATTGTCAGCGTGTTTCACCGTGGTGCTACATGCTGCGGCTATTTCGGCCAGCGTTCCCTGCATCATCATATCCATGTATTTCTCCGCCTTCTTCTCTTTTATCACCTTGTCTTTTATTTTGTCTTTGATGTTCTCAAAGGTTGGTGCTCCTTGCTCTTTTATATCTATCAGGGTTGCTATTATCCAGTCGTTGTCCACGCGTATGGGCTGGCTTACCTCGGCTATTTCAGCGCTGTAGGTCCAGCCAACCACCGCACCAGCGTTGCTCAGGCCCTGCACACTGGTTGCGTTGGGTTTTATGTTTTGTGCTTTGGTTATTTGGGTACCGCCATTCAGTGTATCAGCCGCTGCGCGAAACGAGGCGGTGTCCGCATACATCTGGCAGAAGTCGCGCGCTAATTGGTAGGCGCTTTTTACCGTCAGTTCCGAGGGTACTAATTTTTTATCAATCACCGCAAGGC
>JBJXFP010000058.1:0-55140 GCA_046155615.1 Flavobacteriales bacterium
TGTTGGCATAAAACAATACAAAATCTGCACTTAACGTGCCTCCTGATTCGTTGGTCACAATGAACTCAATATCCACAGAGCCATTCTCCGGCATAGTAAAGGTGAAATAGTCGTAGTAATCCGTTGGACCGTTTTGGTAGAGATTGCCATAAGCTATCATTCCGGCATTGATGGTATTTGCAGAAGCAAAATCATCATTGGGTTCTACTTCGTTCTGTCCGATAGTGTACCCCGTGAAAAACAGAATTGCTGTACTGAAGAGTAAAAACTTTTTCATGTGAATCGAATTTGTGACAAAGGTTTGAAAAAGCTCAGCAGAAGACTCTCCCCAATTAGGGGGATGGCCAGCATGCAGCGCATATGCAAGTGAACATAAAAATTTTGGCAACAGGAAGTCAATGCATTGCCGAAACTTGTGGTCAGATAAAAAATGAGCAAAAAGGTGCATATCAATTCAGAGCAATTGACCAAAGGCCGTGGCTCGCAATCCAATCCGCACAACCGGTATTTGAAAAACGAATATGTGCAATCGGATGAAGCGAAAATGGCCTGGCAGATTGAAGAGGAGTTGGAAGATGAAAATCCGCGCACGCAAATCATTGAAGTTTTCCCGAAAACAATTCTCTCAAAAAATGATTCACCGGATTTGGGTTTCAACTGGAGCATCAATCCATACAACGGTTGCGAACATGGCTGCACCTATTGTTATGCTCGGAATACACACGAGTATTGGGGCTATAGTGCAGGAAAAGATTTCGAGGAAAAAATCCTGGTAAAGAAAAATGCTGCACAACTTCTTGAAGAAACTTTTCGCAGCGGAAAATGGAAACCGGAAATGATTGTACTTAGTGGCAACACCGATTGCTACCAGCCTATCGAAAGAAAATTAGAACTCACTCGCTCACTTCTGAAAGTTTTTCTGAAGTACAAACATCCTGTTGGATTGATTACAAAAAATGCGCTCATCCTCCGCGACCTTGATATTCTTTCTGAAATGGCGAAGTTGAATTTGGTGAGTGCTACAATTTCCATTACCACATTGCGTGAAGAAGTTCGCAGAGTGATGGAGCCAAGAACATCTTCTGTTGCACAACGATTGAAAGCGGTGGATGCTTTGGTGAAGGCTGGAATTCCAATCAACGTGAACATGGCACCTATCATTTATGGAATTAACAGCGATGAAATTTTTGACGTGGCGAAAGCGGTGGGCGAGCGCGGGGCAAGTTCTCTCAGCTACATAATGGGTCGCCTGAACGGACAAGTGGCCGGAATTTTTGAAGACTGGGTCCGTAAAATATTTCCCGAACGCGCAGATAAAATTTTAAACCAGGTGAAGGAGACGCATGGAGGAACACTGAACGAATCACGTTTCAAAACACGCATGAAGGGAGAAGGGAAATATGCTGAACAGATTGCAGATACATTCAAATTGGCGAGGAAGAAATTTATCACTGCTCCATTACCAGTGGCCCCGAACTACAGCCTTTTTGTAAGCAGTTCAAATGGACAACTGTCTATTTTCTGAAAATGAAAATGGGTCGCATGTGCAACCCATTTCAGATATGATAGCATAGTGCGTGCTTACTTCATCACCAGTGTAGATGAGCCAATCAATGCGCCCGCTTCATAGATGCTGATTTTGTAATTGCCCTTTTGAAATGTATAACCATCAGGCGCCATGTAGTATATACATACATCAGTGTCCTGCTGCTGGTAATCAATTTCGCGGCTTACGCTGTATGCCGTTTCAGTGCTTCCGGTTTCTATCAAGCCTGATGTGTTTCCGCTCAATGTTTTTCCATCCGGGCCTACCACGCTCATGTATAGTTTTCTTGAACCCGGTTTGGCTATTTCATTCTTACGCACAGTACAGCAGGTTTTTATCATCTCTGTCTTTGATGCTTTTTCAGTATCCACTTGTTTGCCATTGGTCCTTTCAAAAAGCGCTGTGTTGGTGAAGTTGCCCGCCTGTAGCTGAGCACCTTTTGCCACCATCTGATTGGAGGTACTCAGGTCACTTTCCAATTGCTGGCCCTTGGTTTCAGCATCTACCGCGCGCTGGGTCTGCTGGTCACGTTCCATGGCCAACTGCTTGTTGGCCGTGTTAAGCGAGTCAATCTGATAGATGTAATTTTTCATGATGCCTCGTAATGTCTCAGCTTCGGACTGCAGCTTCTTGATGTCATAGTTGCGGCTTTTCACTTTCTTCTGAAGCTCTTCAATTTGAGCCAGGTTGGCATCACGGTTGGCCATCAATTCCGAGTTGGTCACGGTCATTGTATCATAGCGCATGCGCATGGCTTCCAGCTCTATCTCAAGCCCTTCAGCCTCGTCCATCACTGTGCCTTTTTCCTGATTTATATATACAATTTCTTTTTCCTTCTTGTTGATGTTGTACGCCATATAGCCTACCACACCCAGCAGCACTGCTATGATGCCGATATAAACTTTGTTGTTCATGTTGTTAAATGATTTAAATGAATGAATTTTCCTTGCACGGCCAAATTAGAAATTGACCACAAGGGTAGGTAACGGATGTTGCGTTTAATTATTCATATCAAGCTGTGATTTACATATTTCACAGTGTTTTTTCTTAAAAAATGGCAGGCAATGAAACCCTTCTATATTTGCCGCCCGTTGAAAGGGGCTGTTTGTACCAATGGTCCTGTGGCCGAGTGGCTAGGCTCAGCTCTGCAAAAGCTGCTACTGCGGTTCGAATCCGCACGGGACCTCTAAACAAGAAGGGCGATGAAAAAAATCATCGCCCTTTTTTATTGCTCTTTCATTTAATCACAGCTTCACAAATTCCACCCTTCTGTTGTTTGCCTTGCCTGCTGAGGTGTCGTTTTTATCGGTAGGTGTGCTTTCGCCTTTGCCATCAGTCTCCATGCGCGAGGCATCTATGGCGAATTCTTTTGTCAAAGCTTCCTTCACGGCTGCGGCTCTCTTTTTAGAAAGTTCAAGATTGGCGGCATCCTCCCCATCGCTGTCGGTGTGTCCTATTATTTTCACTTTCACATCAGGGTTTTCATTCAGCACTGTGGCTATGTCTTTCAGCGTGCCATAGCTCTCTGCTTTTATCTTGTCGCTGCCGCTGTCGAAGAGTATTCCGCGTGTTACCAACTTGCCTTCTGTTATCAATTTGCTGCGTGTGTCAGGTGCGCCAACCGCCAGTCGCATATTGCTCAGCAGGTATTTGTCTTGGTCTTGATGAGAGCCACCGAAGCACATGGTCATAGCATTGTATTTGGCTGTGGCATCAAATGCGCGCGGCACATCCAACACTTTTTCTTCATTGAAGTAGATGCGCACTCTTTGCTTTTGCCTCCAGATAGAGACCCGTACTATGTTGCTTTCTTTGGCAAAAAACTGCACGTTGCCTACTTCGTTTCGCAGCAATTCTTCCCCGCTTGAGTCCCAATTGGTAATGCTCATAGAACCCTCTGTGTTGCCGGCACCTGTGGGATGCATACCCACACGAACACCGTGTGCAGGATGCGAGTATATGCCATATTCATTCAGCTTTTGTCTATTGGATGTGGGTATAAATGTGAAGTGCAATGCAGAAGAATAAAAGTTGAAATCTTCATTGCAAATGACATCAAACTGCATGGTGAAATTCTCAGGCAAGTCGGTGATATAGTCGGGCATAAAAACACCTTCCTTAGAAATCTGCAGCCACTTGCCTTCCATGCCATCCACGGTTACAATTTCTCCACCACTGTTGGTGTTCCACTCAGCTGGAAAGTCACCCACGGTCACGTGGTTGAAGTTGTCCTCTACAATTATTTTTTCGCCCTGCACAAAGTCAAATTTGCTATAGGTCTTCAGCGACTTCTTTTCAGCAGATGATGCAGTGCCGCCTTCTTCTTCAGCAGCATTCTCAGTTGCCCCTTCTTCGGTGGTGGTCTCTCCTTTCTTTTTGTCTTTCGATTTCTTGTCAGTTTTAGAAGCGTCTTTCACTCCTTCTTCGGTTTCATCAAAGACTTTGTCCACCCCCTTTTCAATTTTTTCGGTGGCCTTCTGTTCTGCCTTGCGTTTTACAATGCCACCTACGTCTATTTGGGCACTGCTGCATAAGGATAGAAGAATTGAAAATGAAAACATGAATAGCTGTTTCATTGCTAAGTTGAGTTTGAAATTTTAGAGAGACAAACGTAACTCTCATTTTTATTGAAAGAAACTACTTGTCAGCAAAGAATGATGTAATATTCCATCAGGTCACGTCTTTTCAATTCTAACCGAGTACGAGTTCGGAATTATTTTTTGACCATGCGTATGCGCATACACCTTGGTGAACTCGGCACCCAGGTATAGAATGATGGCAGAGTAATAAACCCAAATCAGAATAAGAATAACCGAACCGGCAGCCCCATATACCGAAGCAATGGCAGAGCTGCCGAGGTATGCGCTGATGGCAAACTTGCCAATCATAAAAAGCAACGCGGTGAAGGATGCGCCAATGATGCAGTCGCGCAATACCACTTTGCCATCAGGCAGAGTTTTGAAAATGACTGTGAACAGTAATGTGATAATTGCGAAGACGATAAGCAGGTTGAAGAAATAAACGAAGTACACCGCATCCATCGGAAATTGCTCAGTCAGCCTGGAGTTCAATACATCCAGCACAGAGTTGATCACCAAACCCACCAACAACAGGAAGCCCACAGAGGCTATCATGGAAAAGGACATCAATCGGTTCTTTATGAATTTTGCGAAGCCGCGTTTGGGCTTTGCTTCTATTCCCCAGATGAAATTAATGGAGTCTTGAATTTCTGCAAACACGCCTGATGCACCAATCAGCAAAATAGCGATACCAAGAACGGTGGCAAACGTGTTACTGTTGGAGAGCTTCACATTCTTGATGGTCTCCTGTATTTGCAGTGCAGCTTCATTTCCAACTAGCCCGTTTATTTGGCCAAATATTTCGCCACGCACAGCATCGGTCCCGAAGAATACTCCGCACAGACTGATGATGATGATGAGCAAAGGCGGCAAGGAGAAGATGGTGTAGTAGGACAAAGCAGCGCTCAGTTTCATGCCCCTGTCGGCCACAAATTCACTGAAAGTTTCCTTCAACAGATAGCCGGCCAGTTTGGCTCCGTGCAAGAGGCGCTTCATGTGTGCTGAACGTTAGTTTTTCTTTTTTTCTTTTCGCTCTTCTGCTTCCCGCTTTTTGCGTTCCGCTTCTTTTTTCTTCTTGTTGAAGTATCCCTTCAGCAGAAAATTGTCTTTGGCGGCCTCCATATTTTCCTCAAGTCCTTGGCTGCTTTCTTTAAGATTTGACATGGTTTGGTCGAAGTTATCGGCCATAGTGGTGTCTTGGATAAGCCTGCCCAAGGTGCCTTGGCCACTGTTTACTTTATACATGATCTCCGCAAGTTGCTGAGTGATTACCTCTGCATTTCCTGCTGTTACCTGCAGGCTGGCTATGATGGCGTCTGTCTCTACCGGTTCTGCTGATGCGAGCTCCTGACCTTCGCTGGCAATGGGTGCATCTGTGCCGCCTTGCGTTATGATCAGTATACGGTCACCAATAAGCCCTTCTGAGCCAATAGCCACCTCGCAGTCTGATTTGATGAACTGCATGACATCTTTTTTTATGAGCATATCCACCCGAACGGTGGAGTCATTTATGATAACAATGTTGTCCACTGTACCCACGTTAATTCCGGTGAATCGCACGTTGTTTCCCACCTGCAAGCCACTTACGTTGTAAAACGTAGCTGTGAGCCTATATACAGGATCGAAAAGATTTTTTTGTTTTCCAATAAAGAAAATTGCCAGTACAAAAAGCCCAAGGCCACCTGCTACGAATAGCCCTAAATGCACTTTGAATTTTGGTGTATGTGTATCCATTTTGAGTGATATAATATCGAAAATTTAATTGAAGAAGGATTGAATAAGCGGATCAGTAGAGTTTTCAAAATCATCGGGGCTGCCGTCTTTGTAGACACTACCTTCGCTCAGCATGATGACTCTGTTTGCAGTTTTGAGTGCACACTTTATGTCATGTGTTATGATGATGGAGGAGGTATGGTATTTTTTCTGAACCTCCAGTATCAGTTTACTTATTTCATCGGAGGTAACAGGATCAAGGCCGGTGGTTGGCTCATCGTAGAGCATTATCAATGGATTCACCACAACAGTTCGGGCCAAACTCAAACGCTTTCGCATACCACCCGAAAGTTGAGAGGGCATTTTGTCCAATGTGTCAGACAGCCCTACGTTCTCCATTACTTCTATTATTTTTTCGTCTATTTCTTGATCTGTAAGGTCGCTTTTTATTCTTCGCAGTGGAAATTCAAGGTTCTGTCTTACGGTCATAGAATCATACAGGGCACCACTTTGGAAAAGGAAGCCAATTTTCTGGCGAAGCGTGTTAAGCCCCTTTCCATTTAATGCAGTGACATTTTCTCCAAGAACATTGATGGTTCCTTCGTCTGATTCCAACAGCCGCACAATGCATTTTATCAAAACGGATTTGCCAGTACCGGACTTGCCTAACACAACAAGGTTTTCGCCCTTATAAAGCTTAAGCGATACTTTCTTAAGCACCTCCTGCTTACCAAATGACTTTGTCAGCTCGGTGATTTCAATAACGGATTCAGTCGCTTGATTTTTCAGCAAAGTAGTGTCCGGGGTTATAGAGTCTGATGCGTTTGTTCTCATATCATATCAGTTATTTGAACCGCAATCATGTCTACAATTATTACCAGCAGAGAGGCAAGAACCACTGCTGAGTTGGCAGCCACTCCAACACTTTCCGTTCCGCGCCCAGCATTGTAGCCTTTGTAGCACCCAACCAGCCCGATAACCGCACCGAAGAAGAATGATTTGACGAAGGCAGGTATAAAATCAATGAACTCTAAGTGGCTAAATGCTTGTGAGAAGAAAAGAACGAAAGACACATCACCCTTGATGTTTGCGCCTGCCCAACTTCCCAGTATTCCCAGTGTGTCAGCATACAGGATGAGTAGCGGAATCATCAGTGTTGCCGCGAGAACTCTTGTAACCACCAAAAACCGAATGGGATTAATAGACGATACTTCCATTGCATCAATTTGCTCCATCACTTTCATCGAGCCTAATTCAGCACCCATGCCGGAACCTATCTTACCTGCACAAATGAGGGCTGTAATAACTGGCCCCATTTCCCTTATGATGGAAACGGCTACCATGCCTGGCAGCATGGTGACAGCACCAAAGTCAACTAAGACCGGTCTTGACTGGATGGTGAGCACCAAACCCATAATGGCACCCGTGATGGAGATGAGCGGTAGGGATTTATAACCTATTTGATAGCATTGATGAAGAAACTCTTTGAATTCGAATTGGCGTGAAAACGTTTCCTTTATAACACTTGTAACGAATAGAAAAACATCTGCGACATTTGTCAGAAAAGCCGAAGCTTCCCCCTTTTTGGCAAGGGTTTTTTCACTCAGTTTTGTGGATTGCTGAGCGGCTATGCTTCGAATTTTTGCTGTTGATTTTGTCTTTTCCATCCATTCGGATTTTTTTATTCCACTCGATCTCCGTTGCTCTTTCTTTCCTTCTTGAATTTTTTGCGCGGTTCTTTGTTGTCTAGTTCATTCATCTTTTCATAGGCCCTTGCGAGGTCGTTGGGCAATTCACCTTTGTATTCCATTTTGTAGAACGAAAAGCCACTATAAGGTATCGTGCTTTTCGCGGCCGAGAATTTTACTTGCTTTTCTGCAGATTCATCCTTGAAGTAGGACATGAACAAGCGCTCACGTTCGTCATTCAACTGTTGAAACTTGGTCTCCACCGCCTTTGAGTCAATTAATTGGGCACATTTTCCCTGTATTGTGAAAATGAGTGAATCACTTATTTGCTTATTTAAGTAGCGAACAAATAGCGAGTCCTTAACGGACATTTTAGACACTCTGACGGAGTCGGCCTCATTAAAAGTTTTACCGGAACCTTTGTTTGTTGTCAGATAGAATTTCTTCTTGGCCTCAAAGAAGAGAATCATTTCTTTCTCCTTTATTTCATAGTACTGCGGATTGATGGTAATTAGCGCGGATGGGGTTTTCTTGAGGAAATCAGCCATTTCCCTTAGGAACCTTTCCTGCTGGGGCTCAAGTGTGCTTTGTCGCATACCCCATTTCAAACTAAGTGATTTCTCAATTTCAGTTTCAACAGTTTTTACCTTCAGTCGATAAGGCGTGGTGGCGGGTTTTACAAAGATGTTTTCAACGAGGTCGAACACTGCATCGCGCAAATGGAATTTGGGATCCTTCAGATTTCCAGAAATCGGAATCTCATAATCAATGACATTACCGCGCTCCCTGACCACTGCCATTATTAGTGGTAGCGGCAGTCTTTCTGTCCCTTTATTTCTTACCTTGTCCGTTAGCCGTGGGTCAATAATCACCACGTGATTGACACTTTGAATGTTGCCACCATTCACATTCCAGGTGCCGTTCAGTTCAATAGTACCTCTATCAAGGGGGTAAGAGGACAGAGAGATAATGTAAGGATTAAAAAGGCTTACGGGTATTTTTTGAAAATGGTAGGTCAAATCAAAGTAGCCGCTATCCTTTGGGTTGATGCTCAATTCCACAGAAGCATTTCCATAAGGCTTTATGCCCGACTTGAATAAGACCTGAACCCGGTTGTGGTTTTTGTCAATAGAATCTGCGGCAACCTCTATGGGATTTAAATCCATGGTGAATTTTTCGCTGTATGAATAGTCATTGAATTTTAGATCCCCGTCAGAGACTGACAAGTGATTTATTTTATAGTCGCTTTGAAAGAAATTTTTCGCAAGAATCTCTATGTAATTCGCTATTTCTATAACAAGATTAAATTCGGAAGAGGATGCACCAGCACTCGAAATGTTGGCACCATCCTCACCAAACATTGTCTGTAGATTATCCAGATAATCATAACGCTCATATTCGAAAAAGGGTGAGCTAAGCGCCACGGAGTCGAAAAGATATTGGTGATTCTTCGGACTCAGTTCATCAATACCAATAGAGAATTGCTTAAACGAGGCATAGTCCTCATTCGGACTTTTGCCAAAATGAAAATCGGTTATTGCAAGTTGACCCGATGCACTGATATTTTCACTGTCGTTGAAATTTCCTTTTGCTTTTATGTCAGCATCAAGGCTGGCTTTAAATGTTCCGTAATTTGTAATGTCGTTGAGGTATTGCTCTATGATGTTCAAATCAAATTTGTTAACTATGGCAACAAAGCGGTAGTCCAGGTTTTTTGAATTGATCACAAAATCACCTTGCATATCTCCATTCCCGATGCCTGACAGAAAGGAGAACTTAGCAGCAATGGTGTCAGCGTTCCTGTGTATTCCGGAACTTTCAAGATTAACTGACTTGATGAAATAGTTGATCGGAATTTCTTCCTCGCGATAATGAAATTCACCATTCTTTATTTTAATGTTGTTTATGCTCAAATGCGTTGGTTCTTTGAAAATGGTTGAATCCCTTTCAGGCGAAAATGTTTTAATCAGGTCGTCCAGATTTAGTATGCTGTCCGGTTGGGAGAAGATGACACGCGGCGCATCAAGTGTTAGGTCACTTATGTCATAGTTCGAAGACAGCAACTTCAACATACCGAAATTGGCGCTAATGCCTTCTGACGAAAGGAATACGCTATCGCCTTTTGCCTCAAAAATCTTTACGCTATCGAAATAGACGTAGCCTGTAAATAAATTGACATAGGCCCAATCCATTGTGATTTCGCGACCCGTATAGCGAACATCATATTTCTCCACTAAATATTTAGTAAGTGGAGACACAAATAGAATAACCACTACAAAAACGACTGCAAGAATTTTGAGTAATAGGAATACCTTTTTTCTGACCATAATTGCATGTAGGTCAAAATGACCCTTTTAGATTTCTTGCAAGCCGACTGCTATAGAATTTTATGTCGTTCATGCACCTGTTACAAAAGTCAAGGAGTACCCCAAGTTGTTATTACACAATTGTCACAATATGTTACATGATTCATCTATTTCGGATGAGTGTCAGCCTGTGTTTTTACCGCTATCAAACCAATTAGGCCACCCTGAATTCACCTGATGAGTGTCAAACTCTCTTAAAACCGTCAAAGACATGTGTGCGCATTCATCTGAATTTATTTGCCAGAGTTGTCATTGAGTTGAGAACCCATTGAATGATTGAATCTCGCGCTTGGTGGCCCTATTCCATCAATCGGCTATCATATCAGAGCCTTACATTCGCCCCATGAGTATCATCACTCTCAGCGAGTTCATCATGGAGCGGCAAGCAGACTTTCCGTATGCTTCTGGCGACCTTTCGCGCCTTCTTTCAGACATCGGCATAGCTTCCAAAATTGTAAACCACAAGGTGAACAAGGCTGGCCTGCAAGACATAATGGGTGCCATGGACAGCACCAATGTGCAAGGCGAAGTGCAGATGAAATTAGATGTATTTGCCGATAATGCGTTGATGAATGCCGTGCGCTGGGGTGGGCAAGTATGTGGTGCAGCAAGCGAGGAGAATGAGCGCTATTTCGCATTCGATTCTGAAATTTGCAAGAAGTCGAAGTACGTCATCCTATTCGATCCGCTTGATGGCTCCAGCAACATAGATGTGAATGTGAGCATCGGTACCATTTTTTCCATTTTCCGCAGAAAAAGCAGTGTAGGCGACACCGCTAACGTGAATGATTTTCTTCAAAAAGGAAGTGAGCAAGTGGCTGCCGGATATGTCATTTATGGAAGCAGCACCATGCTGGTTTACACAACAGGCCATGGTGTAAATGGCTTCACACTGGAGCCAAGTATTGGAGAATATTGCTTGTCGCATGAGAACATGACCATACCTGAAGACGGAAAAATTTACTCCATCAACGAAGGCAATTTGCTCAGTTGCGGAAAAGGTGTGCAGGCCTATGTAGACTGGTGCAAGCAGACGGATAAAAAAACATCACGCCCCTACAGTGCCCGCTATATCGGTTCGCTGGTAGCTGACTTTCATCGCAACATGATCAAAGGTGGTATCTATATCTATCCGGGAACAGAGAAGAATCCGGAAGGAAAATTACGCTTGCAATACGAGTGCAATCCACTTGCATACATCGTGGAGCAAGCAGGTGGTAAGGCGACAGATGGCCGTGGTCGCATCATGGACATTCAGCCCAAAGACCTGCACATGCGCGTTCCGCTTTTTATTGGAAGCAAGAAAATGGTGGAAAAAGTAGAAAGCATGATTGCTGAAATGGAAAATGTGACGGCCTGATAATTTTGAAGCATGATACCGCAGGAAATACAAGACAAGCTGCCGCAAATACGCGAACTGTGCAAAGCCCACGATGTGCAATACATGTATTTGTTTGGCTCAGCCGCGCGAGGTGAAATGAAGGAGAATAGTGACTATGATTTCTACATGAAGATTGATGTAGTGAGTGAAGACTACAAAAGATATTCAAGCAACCTATTTTCTATCTACGATAAATTAGAAAAACTCTTTGATAGAAAAATTGATGTGGTAACAACGCTGATGAATCCAAACAAATATTTCATGCAAAGCATCGACCGCACGAAACAGAAGTTGTATGAGGGATAAAATCTTGACATACCTCGGAGATATTGCCATTTCTATAGACCTTATTCAAGAGTACACTATAGGCATAGCAGATTTTGGAGCGCTTTATCAAGACTTTAAGACCTATCAGGCAGTTGAGCGCAATTTCGAAATAATCGGGGAGGCTGTCAATCGTTTGTTGCTAATCGCTCCGGAATTAGAAATATCCAATGCACTGAAAATTGTTGGTTTACGAAATCGTATTGCGCATGAGTATCACAAGTTGGATGCAGGAGTTATTTGGAGCGTTGTGAAAGATGATCTTTCTGGTTTAGAAGAAGAGGTTGAAGCACTCATCCTATTTTATTCAGAATAAATTGGTGTCTGACTCACTCATAATAATACCCACCTACAACGAAAGGGAAAACATTGAGCGCATGGTGCGCAAAGTTTTTTCATTGCCCAAAGCATTTCATCTGCTTATAGTGGATGATGGTTCACCTGATGGCACAGCAGATATTGTCAAGAGTTTGCAGCAGGAATTCCCCAATCAACTTCACTTGCTGCAGCGCGTGGGAAAGCTCGGGCTTGGTACTGCTTACATCGCAGGGTTTAAGTGGGCACTTGAAAGAAGTTATGGCTACATCTTCGAAATGGATTGCGACTTCTCGCACAATCCTGATGACCTGATAAGACTCTACGAAGGCTGCACAACGCAAGGTGGCGACATGAGTGTTGGTTCGCGCTATACCAAAGGTGGCGGTGTAAAAAACTGGCCATTCAAAAGATTAGCCATGAGTTTTGGCGCATCCATTTATGTAAACACACTGCTTTGGCTTGGTGTGAAGGACAGCACAGCGGGTTTTGTTTGCTACACTAGAAAAGTTTTGGAAACGATAGATCTGGACGACATTCAGTTTGTAGGCTATGCCTTTCAAATAGAAATGAAATACAACGCACACCGCCTCGGATTTAAAATTGTGGAGGTGCCCATCACATTTATCGATCGCGAGTTTGGAACAAGTAAAATGAGTGCAGGCATTTTTAAAGAAGGCATCATTGGTGTTTTCAAAATGCGCTTTAGGAAAATATCAAGAAGGAACATGAAATGAAGAAGATACTCATTTCGAATGCAACAGTTGTGAATGAAGGTGTCATTGCGCAGTGTGATGTGCTGATTGAAAATGGTACGATTGCAAAAATTGCAGAAGCAAAAACGCTTAGTACAGAGGATGAAGACTTGATAGATGCCACAGGCCTTCATCTGCTGCCCGGTTTGATAGACGATCAGGTTCATTTTCGTGAGCCAGGACTCACTCATAAAGGTGATTTATTTACAGAGTCACGGGCAGCTGTTGCTGGAGGCATTACCTCATTCATGGAGATGCCAAATACTTCTCCGCCAGCCACCACCCTTGCATTGCTCGAAGAAAAATACAAACGGGCATCGGAAGTTTCACTGGCGAATTATTCTTTCTTCATGGGCACCACCAACCACAACTTGGATGAGTTGCTGGCCGTGAATCCAAAGAATGTATGTGGCGTGAAAATCTTCATGGGCAGCAGTACAGGCGACATGCTTGTGGATGATCCTATAGCGCTAGAAAATATTTTTTCACAAGTGAAGACACTCATTGCTGTGCATTGTGAAGACGATCCACTTATCAAAAAAAATGGTGAACTGTGGAAGGAAAAATTGGGTGATGATGTACCTGTTACTGATCACCATCTGATAAGAAGCGAACAAGCTTGTTACAACTCATCATCGTTTGCTGTTGGGCTTGCTAAAAAGCACAATACACGCTTACACATTTTGCACATCAGTACAGCTAAAGAATTGGAACTTTTCAGAAATGATATTCCAATGTCGGAGAAGAGAATCACCGCAGAAGCATGTGTACACCACTTGTGGTTTAGCAATGAGGACTATGCAACAAAGGGCAACTTCATCAAATGGAATCCCGCAGTGAAGACAGTGAAGGATCGTGATGCGATTCGCGCTGCAGTAAATGATGGAAGAATTGATGTAATCGCCACTGACCATGCGCCACATACTTTGGAGGAGAAACAACAGAGTTACCTGAAAGCCCCAAGTGGCGGGCCTTTGGTTCAGCATTCACTTGTTGCACTTTTGGAAATGTATCATCAGGGAATTTTTTCGTTGGAAAAGATTGTAGAGAAAACTGCTCACAACGTGGCTGACATGTTCAGCATAGAAAGTCGTGGCTTTATTCGAGAAGGCTATGCTGCCGATTTGGTTTTGGCGAACCTCCATTCGCCATGGACAGTTTCAAAAGAAAACATCTTTTACAAATGCGGCTGGTCACCATTCGAAGGGCAGACCTTCAGAAGCCGTATAGAAAAAACTTTTGTAAACGGAGCATTGGTTTACAACAACGGCAAAGTGAACGATGCCTTCAGAGGTCAGCGCCTCACCTTCAACCGATGAACAAATTATTCAAATATGCAATTTGCTTCATGTTATTCTTTGCGTGCAGCGATGCACAAGTCCAGGCACCTGCAAATCTGATTGAGCAAAACAAATTTGTAGAAGTACTTGTGGATGTTCGGCTGCTCGAAGGTTCTTACAGCGCAAAGGTGCAAAGGCCTGATACCATTCGTTCTAAAATGACAGGCTACTACCAAACGTTGTTTGACAAACACGGAATTTCAAAAGAACAATTTGTTTCTTCTTACAACTACTACCTGCAACGCAATGCCGAAATGATAGGCATGGAAGACTCGGTGATGATGCGACTCCAATCGATGAGTAAATCGCTGCCATCGGATACAATATCCACAGCCGGAAAGGACTCTACAAGCGCATTCCACACAAGGTAACCCAATCCAACATTTGAAATCGCGGGTGCAGAAATCAGAAGGAGCGGATCAGAGTTGGTGTCTGCGCTCCACCAGACTTATGAAGTCAGAAGCAACACTATTGCCCGAAGGCCAGGAGTATTTGTTCTGCAAGTTGCTCAGATGTGTCATTGCTTCCTCACGGCCTGCGGTGTTCAGCTTGTCAATAGCCACTTCGTAGTCCTGATTGTTGCCCTTGAACAGCTCTTTGGAAAACTGAAATCTTTGGTTGAGTGTAATCGCCTTCTTTAAATCTGCAATTGGATTGTGTTCAAGTTTATCGGCCAGCGATTCCTTGCTGTTCATACCCTGCGAGAGTTTGTCGTACAGACTTGGCTGTGCAGCATACGTGTGGCGAACAGGCGCAGCTGCCGCGGTTGATTCCTCTGGCAAAGTCGGTGACGCCATTTGATCCACAATCTCATTTTCTTCTTTGATTACCTCTTCTATGGCATCGATCAGCGACACTTGATTGCCCGGCTCCGGCTTTGTTTCCTCTATTTTGAATGCAAAGGAGGGCTGTGCTTCTTCTGTTTTCGATATTGCCTTTTCAGCAGTTATTTCTACAGTATCGGCTTGCGCTGGATTCACCATCTGGTCAAATGCCTTATGTCGCAGCACCAGCAACCGTTCATAAAGTTCACGGCTTTGTTCAGTCATTCCGTTCAGTTCTTCTGCATTGAGCTTACCTTGTTGCAATGCATTCAGTTTCGTGTTCAGCTCTGATGCAAGCTCATTCAGGCGTTTGAATTTGACAGGTTCGTACATGTTCGGCTATGAGATTTTGTGTGAATGTTGAAGTCAAAAGTATGAACGGCACCGTGGGCTATAAAGTGTGCCCGAAGTGCAAGTTGTTCACGGAGATATTAAAGCAAAAAATTCCAATCACTTACTCCAGCAATTTATTTTTGAACGATGGTAACACAAGCATCACCCAAGTGGCTCAACACAAATGAGTATCCATTCGCAGCCAAGTATTTTCAGACTAATTCTCACAACCTTCACTACATAGATGAAGGTTCTGGCGAAACAATTGTTTTTGTGCACGGTACTCCTTCGTGGAGTTTTGACTACAGGCATTGTATTGTTCAGTTAAGCAAAACATTCAGATGTGTTGCCATGGATCATATCGGTTTTGGACTCAGCGACAAACCTGCTGAATATGATTATTCAACACCAAATCACGCTGCAACGTTGGGCAAACTGATAGCGCATCTTCAGCTTGAAAATGTGACCTTGGTAGTACATGACTTTGGCGGACCCATTGGACTCCATTGGGCAATAAACAATGCAGATAAATTGAAGCGCATGGTGATACTGAATAGCTGGATGTGGAGCAGCAATGGCGAACCGGAATTTGAAAAACTAAAACGCATTTTGAAAAGCCCACTCTTGCCATGTCTTTACAAACAACTCAATTTTTCTCCGAAAATCATACTGCCTGCATCATTTGGTGAGAAAAAACTTGCGGCAAGTCTTCGCGCACAATACACCAAACCTTTTGCTGACAGCAGTCAGCGCAATGGCGCTCTTGCCTTTGCACATTCACTGCTGAACGACCAGCCGTGGTTCGAACAACTTTGGAACGAAAAGAAAACCATAGCAGACAAGCCCGTGCAATTCATCTGGGGAATGAGAGACAAAGTGATTGGGCCTAAATACTTAGACAAGTTTATTTCCGGATTCAGCAATCATCGCGTGTTGAAGCTCGATACATGCGGGCACTTTCCGCAAGAGGAAGAACATGCAGCAGTAACACAATGCATCTATCAATTCATGCAACTGAGTTGATTACACCTCGCGCAGTACCTCCAGCGGTCTTTCCTGTTTCCACTTACCGCCTGTGAAGTCGGGAACTTTTATACTCGCTGAGTTGTTCTTCACACTTAAGCCCGACAGCGGAGTGATAGCGCTCCACATCACCCCGTCATACAAGTTGATGTCGAGTGGAAGGCCCTGATTGAGGCAAGCGACAAGGCGGTACAACATCACGAAGTCCATTCCACCATGTGCAAATTCATTGTCCTTTATCTGTTCTTTCAGCTTGGTCCAAACAGATGGCAGGTAGGTGTCCCACATCTTATTGTATTCCGTTTCATTCAGCCAGTTGTGTCCCCATGCCTTCATCTCCTCAGGCTCCACATACAGCCTGGAGGGATAGCCATCATGTACGGCCCGCGTGCCTGCCAGCAGATTGATACGCGAGTAGGGCCTGCCCGTATGCACATCGTGTTGCAGCATGATGCTGCGGCCCTTCATCGTTTTTATCAGTGTGGTATTCATATCACCTTGAGTAAATCCACTGATTGTCTCTCCTTTCTTTTTGGCTGCAAGCGTCAAGTTGTGCTCCAGCGAACTCATGCTGCTGAGGTGGGTGAAGGTGTCGCCTCGGCCTATGCCCATGTAGAATGCTATGGGGCCAAGTCCGTGCGTGGTGTACAGGTTTTCATTCTTGCCTATGTGGTGCTTCAGTCGCCACTGGTCTTCATAGTATTTCTTATCCAAAAGTAGTCCGCGCAAATCGTGCAGGTAGGCACCCTCGGCATGGGTCAGCTCTCCAAATACTCCTTCGTGCACCATGTTCATTAGCCAAAGTTCTTCATCATTAAAGCAACAATTCTCCAGCATGATGCAATGCTTCTGTGTGCGCTCACTCACCTCTATCAACTGCCAGCATTCTTTTATGGTACAGGCTATGGGCACCTCGCACGCCACATGTTTGCCTTGCTCCATGGCATACACACACATCTGCGCATGCCACTCCCAAGGTGTGGATATGATGATGAGATCAATGTCCGTCTGCTGGCACAACTTCTTCCATGCATCTTCACTTCCAAAATAGATTTGGGGTTCGTTGTTCTGATAGTGGAGGATCGAAGTCAGACAATTTCTGGTCTTCCGCTCCACTTTGTCGCAAAGGGCCACTACTTCGGCACGCTCATTTTGCACCATCCACTTCAGCACTTCGCAGTGGGTGCTGCCACGGTTGCCAAGGCCTATCAATCCTATTCGCACTTTCGCCAAAGGTTCTGCCTTGAAGCCTGCCATATTGCCCTTGGCCTTGGCAGGAGGTTGCAGCAATGTCTGCAAATCATTTTCCCCCAACTGTGCTGCATGGGAAGTAGCTGCACCCAAGCCAAAAAAAGCAGCGGCACTTGTGGTCAGTTTCAGAAATGAGGATCGATTCATAAAGGAATAAATTTTTCGATAAAATGTGATTTGGAAAAGAAATGAATGAATGAATGATGGGTTTGAAAGATGTAATCAGATTTACATTTTCAAGAAAGACTTCAAACCATCTAAGTATTCGTGCCCGCGCTTTTCAGCAAAAAAATCGAGCACCAGCGAAAGCATTGCCTGCAAGAACAATCCAAACCCTGCACCATACCACAACTGCTGGGCTTCATTTCGTCTGAAAAAAAGTATAAGCAGTAAACCGGACACTGCCAAGCCAATTTCCACCCATCTCAACACCACAAAATTCTTCATGACACCATTCATGCGGGGCACTTCGTTGGTCATCAGTGCATGTGGATCCATGTCATAGCTATACACTTGTGTGGTGCGTTGTTCATCACTTCTGCGAAATACTGTGAAGCCGATAACAAAATGTATGGCTGCGATGGCCAGCAACGGAATAGCCATACCACGCGCAAATGAACTCTTGTAATAAATTAAAAAGAACAGGCCAACTCCAATGGCCACAACTCCGGCAAGCATGAATAGGATGCTTTCATTCTTTTCTGCTATGAAATATTTTTCAATGTCGGCTTTTGTAAACATGAAGCAAATCTATTCTTGCTCCTTCATAAAAACACATTACAACCTATGACACTTACTGATCGCATAAACAACGACATAAAGGAAGCCATGAAGAGTGGCGAGAAGGACAGACTGATGGCACTTCGCGATATCAAAAGCAAACTACTGCTGGAGATGACCAGCACGGGTGCTGACGGACAGGTGGACGAAAGCCGTGGCGCAGCTATACTGAACAAGCTATACAAACAACGCCAGGAGAGCATCGAAATATTCAAACAACAAAACAGGCAAGACCTGGTAGATGAAGAAATGAAACAGGCTGTGGTGATAGCAGCATATCTGCCTAAGCAAATGGATGCCGGTGAACTGGAAGCGGCACTGAGCGACATCATTGCTCAAACTGGCGCAACTGGCCCTGCTGACTTGGGTAAAGTGATGGGCGCAGCCACCAAAACACTCGCAGGCAAAGCCGATGGCAAAGCCATTTCAGAAATGGTGAAAAAAATGTTGGCGTCATAGAAGTCTTTTCGGATCGCAAAAAGCAGTATGGCTAAATCCAATTCTGAAAAACAGAAACACACGCGTACCATCGGCAGGCGTGAATTTGTTGACCTGCCACTATTAGAGGCCAGACATATAGAGGCCAAAGTGGACACAGGTGCATATCGCACTGCTTTGCACTGCCTCAGTTGCAGTGTGGAAACCAATGGCGCCAGCGCAATCCTTGTCGCGGTGTTCGATTTAGATGGGCTTGGCCCCAAAACTTTTCGATTCTCAGCCTTTGTGCAGCGTCAGGTACGCAGCTCTTTTGGCGAAACTGAAATGCGATACTGCATACCCACCATTGTAAAAATCGGAAGGCATAGAATAAAGAGTGAAGTATCACTGACTGATCGCAGTGATATGCGATATCAGGTGCTCATAGGCAGGCGAACGCTTTACAAAAAATTCAAAGTGGACGTAAGCAAATGGCATTTGCTGGAAAAAAAGCAGAGCTAACCAGAGCGCCAGACTCATCCGGTGCTGATAACCGTTCTTGTATTTTGCACCGCAAGCAATTGGTTTTGAAACAGAAGAAAATGATCCGAAACATCCTGAAGAAAAGACTGTGCGATAGCGCTGCAGGAGTGTGGCTGCCAACCATACTTGTCTGTTTTTTCTTCCAAAGCACTTTCGCGCAGAACAATCCCGGAGCGCATATCGCAGCCATGGGCGGCACTGCGCTGGTCAATGAAGATGTGTGGAGTGCATTTCACAACCAGGCAGGATTGGTTCATTGTGAGGGCATCACGGCCGGGGCGTTTTATGAAGATAGGTTTGCCATAAGCCAATTGAGCGACAAAGGCGTGGCCGCTGCCATGCCCATTGGCAACAGTGCATTTGCTCTCAGTTATCGTTCATTCGGTTACAGTGCATTCAGCAGCTCGCGTGCTGCGCTGGCTTATGCCCTCAAGCTGAGTTCCAAATTTTCAGCAGGCCTCCAGCTCAACTACCACACTACACGCATTGGCGAAGGCTACGGAAATTCTTCGGCCGTAAGCTTCGAAGGTGGATTTCTATACCGCTACAATGACATGCTGAGCCTGGCAGCTCATGTGTACAATCCCACCAGAGCTAAGCTCGCATCGTTCAATGATGAGCGCATACCATCAGTAATCCGTGCGGGCGCAGGCTATAAATTTTCTGACCGGGTGAAGCTGAATGCAGAAGTGAAATTGCCCTCTGCCGGGGCTACCAGCGTGCATACAGGAATAGAATACCGCGTGATGCAGCAGGTGGCCATCAGGGCAGGTGTCAATACCCTCAATACTTTTTCATTCGGCTTCGGCTGGCTTACACAATCGTTGCAGATAGATGCATCAGCCGGATATCATCAGGTGCTTGGTTTTACACCGCAGCTCTCACTCACATACAAAGCCACTGGCAAGTGAAATGGCCTCAGCAAATAGCGCTCATCTGGTTCATTGGTTTGTGTGTTTGCAGCATGCAAAGCATAGCACAGACTGATGAGCAGCGCAACAGCATCATTGAGCAACGCATAGAGGAAATAGCGGGCAACTTAGACGAAGGTGCTGAGCTTGATTACACCACCCTGTTCGAGGCACTGCTGTATTACTTCGAGCATCCGCTCAACCTCAACGCAGCCAGTGCCGAAGATTTGCGCGAGATGAGTTTACTCAGCGAAGTTCAGATAGTGCAACTGCAACGCCATATGGCAACTTATGGCCCGATGCACAGCCTCTATGAATTGCAAGCCGTACGTGGATTCGATGCTGCCACCATTCGCAGTATTCAGCCTTTTGTAGCTGTTGCACCCCCTTCTATGCTGGCCAAAACTTCCCTCAAAACCATAGTGCATGAAGGCACACATGATTTGTTTCTGCGAAGCAAAAGAGTATTGCAAAAACAAAAAGGCTTCGAGTTAGACACAGCAACAGGTAAAACTCCATTTGCCGGCACGCCCAACCAACTCTACATGCGCTATCGTTTTCAATTCAGAAAAAACCTGATAGCCGGAGTGACTATGGAAAACGATGCCGGTGAATCGTTGCAAAATGGCCCCGACTTCGCCAGTGCACACCTGATGTATACGGACAACGGCATAGTGCGCAAAGCCATTGTGGGTGACTATCAGGTGTTGTTCGGACAAGGCCTTACCTTTTGGAATGGACTTGGTTTTGGCAAATCACCCTTTGTACTTAACGTAAAGAAGAATGCACTCGGACTGCGGCCCTACACTTCAGCAGTGGAGGGCAATTATCTGCGTGGTGGTGCGGTAACCCTTGGGGTAAAGAGCTTTGAACTGACGCCTTTTTTTTCGATGAAAAATGTGGGCGCAAATCTGGTCGATACCCCGGACACCCTGCTAACTGATGACAACTTTGTAGCCACATCAATAAACACCAGCGGACTGCACCGAACCGAGTCTGAGAGAGCTGACCGCCACACATTGCAGGAGATGAACTACGGGGCCAACCTGCGTTACAACACACGCACACTCACCCTCGGATTCACCGCTGTACACACCCAATTTGACAAGGCGCTTACACCTGACCTCAGCCCTTACGAAGTGCACAGATTCAGCGGAGACGCTAATACCAACATGGGACTGGAATATCAATGGGTTGCAGGCAATGCCAATTTTTTTGGTGAACTTTCGCGTAGTGCAAATGGTGGCCTTGCCACGCTGAATGGTCTGGTAGCCTCCCTGAGCAATACGCTTTCATTTAGCATGGTGCACCGCTGGTTTGAGCCACAATATCAGGCACTGCGTGTAAATGTTTTTGCAGAAAACAATACCACTGCAAACAATGAGCACGGACTCTTTACTGGCATACAAGCCCAGCTTACTCCACGGTGGAGACTCACTGCTTACAGCGATTTAGTACAATATCCGTGGCTGCGATCGCGTGCTGATGCCCCCGGCCACTTTCAGGATTATTTGCTTCAGCTCAATTACAACCCTGACCGCAGACACGAATTCTACCTGAGATACAGGCACAGAAACAATCCGCAAAACTCGGCTGACGAAGACTTACTCATTACCTCACCTGTGGATGTGCAGCAAGAGACATGGCGTCTGAATGGCGTGTACCAAGTGCACCGCCATGTGCAAATGAAAACCCGTGCTGAATGGAGCCTGTACAGCAAAGAAGGCGTATCGGAGACCGGCTATCTGGTGTATCAGGATGTGGTGATAAAAAAATTGGGGTTGCCGGTGAGTCTGACCCTGAGGTACGCCCTGTTCAACACCACTTCAAATACACGCATTTACGCTTATGAGAGTGATGTGCTTTATGCCTTCACCATTCCACAGCACTCCGGTCAGGGCAGCCGCTTCTATACCATGCTAAAGTGGGATGTAACCCGCAAACTCGACCTCTGGCTCCGCTTCGGTACCTGGATTTATTACGACCGGCAGGTGATAAGCAGCGGCAATACTGAAATAACCGGCAACAAAAAGTCTGAGGTGAACATGCAGTTGCGCATGCGGTTCTGACCAAAGCACATCAGCCTTTACCTGCTCCCCATGCACAAAATTTGGATTGGCCCGGATGAAACCATTTATTTTTGTATCAGGTAAAAACCTCAAATGAGGCAAGGTGTTTGAAAGACATCAGGCTTCCAATCACAAAAAAGACTGACATGAAAAAATCGTTACTTATTATCATGGCCATCTTCAGCATGTATGTGAGCGCCCTTGCCCAGAGTGGCAATCCGGTGGCAAGCGCCCGCATAGTGGGCACCGATGGCAAAGCCGAATTGGTGTTTGAAGAGGCTCTTACCGAGAACTTCACGGTGGAAGTGATAGACCTTACAGGTGAATCCATGTTCATGCTGAAACTGAATTGTGAGAAAGAACCATGTTCGAGTGTGGTGCTTCCAATCGAAAGTCTTCGCAAAGGCATCTATATGGTGCAGGTGGTAAGTGCAGGTGGCAAAACCAAGACTTTGAAATTGCAGCGCAATTGATGCGCAAAACATATAGGAACAAAAAGAGGCTGTCTCAATGACAGCCTCTTTTTTTTATGGGCATTGCACCGTGAGACCCTGAAACGAGTTCAGGGTGACCAATCGCGCGAGTAATAAGTAGTGCATTCATGTCAAAACGAAATTTATCATTGACACCCTGTGATTGGTTTCTCTCCTGCGGCCGGTCATCCTGAACTTGTTTCAGGATCCCACAGAGAATCCCTCATCAAAGAATGAATGCTCATTGCACTGTGAGACCCTGACCTGCGTCAGGGTGACGAACCGCGGGGATGGAGAATAGTGCACTCATGTCAAAACCAAACTCATCAGTGACACACTGTGATTGGTTTCTCTCCTGCGGCCGGTCATCCTGAACTTGTTTCAGCATCCCACAGAGAATCCCATACATCATCTTAATATTATCCCTTGTGAAAGTCGGATATACATACATCATGTCAAACAAAGGACGCACCACTTTTTACATTGGCGTTACCAATAGCATCGAAAGACGCGTGCATGAACACAAGCATCACATCAACAAAGGCTTCACAGACAAATACAATTGCACTGACCTGCTGTACTTCGAAGAATTCTGGGAAATCAGCGCAGCCATCCAACGAGAAAAGCAACTGAAGAAATGGCACAGGCAATGGAAAGTCAATTTAATAATGGAAAAGAATCCTGATATGCTTGACATGGCTGCTGACTGGGTCTTTGATCCTGAAGCCAAATACAAATAGAGATTTGATCATTGCACTGTGAGACCCTGAAACAAGTTCAGGGTGACGAAGAGCGGGGGTGGGGAATAGTGCACTCATGTCAAAACCAAACTCATCAGTGACACACTGTGATTGGTTTCTCTCCTGCGGCCGGTCATCCTGAACTTGTTTCAGGATCCCACAGAGAATCCCTCAACAACAAATGACTAATCGTTGCTCTGTGAGACCCTGACCTGCGTCAGGGAGAAAAGCGTACAAGCTTTGATGGATTGAAGCGCGCGTGTGGTGAGTAGTGCACTCATGTCAAAGTGAAACTCATCAGTGACACACTGTGATTGGTCTTACACAGACAGCCCGTCATGCTGAACTCGTTTCAGCATCCCACAGAGAATCCCTCATCAAAGAATGAATGCTCATTGCACTGTGAGACCCTGACCTGCGTCAGGGAGAAAAGCGTACAAGCTTTGATGGATTGAAGCGCGCGTGTGGTGAGTAGTGCACTCATGTCAAAACCAAACTCATCAGTGACACACTGTGATTGGTTTCTCTCCTGCGACCGGTCATCCTGAACTTGTTTCAGGATCCCACGGAGAATCCCTCAACAATTGATGAATGCTTGTTGCACTGTGAGACCCTGACCTGCGTCAGGGAGAAAAGCGTACAAGCTTTGATGGATTGAAGCGCGCGTGTGGGAAGTAATGCACTCATGTCAAAACCAAACTCATCAGTGACACACTGTGATTGGTTTCTCTCCTGCGGCCGGTCATCCTGAACTCGTTTCAGGATCCCACAGAGAATCCCACACGATCAAAAACAACAAACCCCCAACGCGTACGCATCAGGGGTTTGAAAAATTATATCCGGATTTTAGCCCTGACGCAGGTCAGGGTCTTACCAGCCAACATCACCTGCATTTCGGAATGTATTATTTCCTGCTGCACAGATAGCCGACTGCACTTTGGCGGGGCTGCACAAAACATGTGCTAGGTGCCCTGCCATCATTTGGCAAAACCATCAGCCACTTCGCTCCACGGGCCTTGTCCGCTCGCTCCTATTCCCGCCATGCGGAAGTAGTGCACTGTAAGCGAAGGCAGCCCGGTCATCATGGTGCGAGCCTTCACTATCGTGGCTACCAGCACCCATGAGTTTTCCTCATCGGGAGTAAGTGTCATCTGCAGTTTGTAGGCTGCAGCACCACGAAGCTTTTTGGCTTTCACTTCTACTTCGCCTGTCACACCAGTCATTTTGGTGCGAAGGTTTTCCACCACACCCAGCAGGCCTACCGGAGTTCTTGCTCGCTCCAGGTCGAAGCCACTGCTCAGCATTACCGATTCCTTGTTAGCAGCCACATTGGTTACGTAACCCGCCAGTTGGGTCAGGGTTACCACCAGGTCTGCCGCTTTCTCGTCACGGTCATGCTTCTGCGCTTTGGTGCCTTGCTCTGCCAGTCCTATCGCTGTAAGCAGGGCATTGGCTTCTGTAAGCACATCGGCCAGCGCGGGTGATGGGGTAGTGAAGTTGATGTTGCCTTCCATGCTCATCACCACAAACTTGGTTTTCTCCACCAGGTTGATGGGTTTGAACTGTGCGAAATTCAACTTGATCCTTTTCATCGTTCCATTCCTCCTTTATACATATCGTCAACCCTGCCATGTCTATGCCGCAGCGCACTCACATTTGCGTATGCTGTACAGGGATTCTTGCTGCCGAGTTTTTTGCAGGTTGCCACGTGAGTATATGTATATGAGGCACACATTGCACTTTCGTTCAGCTTCATCCCTTGCTTCAGCAGGGTCTGAATGTTGGACATAAACCACTGAAAAACAGTGCCAAACTGCACTATTCATTGTGAAAGGATGTGAAAAAATTGCAGGTCTGAAGCCCTGAAAATCAGGCTGTAAGCTGATGGAATACCCCTGAAACCCTTGCGGGGAAAGACTTTGGCACAAAGGACAGCCTGCAACATGCAGCCAATTTTTTACATTTCAAAACACTACCCGACTGGGTAAAATAGTTGTCGCCTGCACGCAATAAGCCCTTGCAGCAATGCAATGCGTTGGTGCAGGAAATAAATGAATGGATGCCTTACTGCATTGAAACGGAAGGCCGATGCAATGAATTGCTCCTTTCCTTTAATGAAAGATCGGTCTGATGCAATGAAAGATTGCACCGATTAAATGAATTGGTCCTCCACTTTAATGCAAGATCGGAAGAATGTGATAAAAGAGAGGAGCAATTAAATGAAAGAAGACAGCAATGTGATGAAAGATCGCCTTGACGTGATGAAAGATGGGAGCAACTCAATGAATTATTCCTTTCCTGCAATGGAAGATCGGAGCAACGAGATAAAAGATAGAAGGAATTAAATGAAAGAAGAGAAGAACGTGATGAGAGAGGATGGCAACGTAATAGATTATTGCTCCGCTTAGGAGCGTTCACTGAACGGTGAAAACGAGAGATGGAAAGGACACCTTATATGTATAGGTGTGGGGGTAGTTTTTAAGGGGGGTGTGTGGAAATAGTGAACTAGTAAAAAAAACTTTTCAACCATAAAGTCTCATGCTATTCGCGTTTTCGTAAAATGATTACTTTTGGTACTGAAAGAAGTTCTTTGAAATATCGGATTAGTAAAAGAAATTTTTGAATACCCTAGTTGGTATTCATGAAGATATGTTCAACAGTTCAAAGTATATACTCTGAAAAATGAGATGATAGGGTCAGTTGTGAAAACTCCTCGTGAGTCTTGTCCCCAAGTCGAGAGCGGTGCTACTCGATAAAAACCTTTCAAATACACCTCTCTTGTAAAACAGGGAGGTGTTTTTTACTTTCGGTTTTGGAATATAAAGTCCAATCCAACCGATAGTTAATGTAAGAGGTGCTGTTGACACAGCATTTTTGAAGGATGGTCACAACTGTTCGTTGATCGAACCTCTCTTCTTTTAGGCTGTTGACACAGCATTTTGAAAGGTGGTCACAACAAGGATAAACCTGTACTCTGTTTATGAATAGCTGTTGAACACGGCATTTTGAAAGGTGATCACAACTTGGTGAGATTACAAGCCATATTTTTATAGCTGTTGAACACGGCACTTTGAAAGGTTATCTCAACTTTGGTTCGCTTATCGCACCCCTGTTGTAAGCTGCTGAACACAGCATTTTGAAAGGTGAACACAACTGTTTTAAAAGGGGTTACTATTTGATTTTGGCTGTTGAACACAGCATTTTGAAAGGTGAACACAAGTATTTAAAAGTTGTTGTTTCTAAGCCACTCGCTGTTGAACACAGCATTTTGAAAGGTGAACACAAGTCGCATTGCTGCGGTTCTTTGGTGTTTTTGGCTGTTGAACACAGCATTTTGAAAGGTGAACACAAGTTCTCGAAAAGAGGGTAGCCCGTATGCGTAGCTGTTGAACACAGCATTTTGAAAGGTGAACACAAGTCGGTGGTTTAGCAGCCGCGTAGCCTGATTGCTGTTGAACACAGCATTTTGAAAGGTGAACACAAGCACAAAGTCACCGCCCATGAAGTCGGATATGCTGTTGAACACAGCATTTTGAAAGGTGAACACAAGTATCTCAGTGGTCTGCTCTTCTTTGTTTAGGCTGTTGAACACAGCATTTTGAAAGGTGATCACAACGATTCAAACATTTATGAAAAATCACTGTCGCTGTTGAACACAGCATTTTGAAAGGTGGTCACAACGGTGTAAAGTTTATTGGTGATTTCAATGACGCTGTTGAACACAGCATTTTGAAAGGTGATCACAACATCAATGATAAGTTGGTTATTAAGTTTTTTGCTGTTGAACACAGCATTTTGAAAGGGGATCACAACTTATAAAAGTAATTGATAAAAGAAACGAGCTGTTGAACACAGTATTTTGAAAGGTGAACACAACAGAGGTCCAATCTGAATCGAAAAAGAAGTTGCTGTTGAACACAGCATTTTGAAAGGTGATCACAACCTTGAAACCGTTATTGATTTCTCAGACAAGCTGTTGAACACAGCATTTTTGAAAGGCCCACAACAAACCCAAAACCAATAACGACACGCTTACAGCTGTTGAACACAGCATAGAAAGAAGTATCTAATCCGATATTCAGAATTACTAAAAAGGCCTTGGCAATATGCCAAGGCCTTTTTACTTTCGTTTCTGCTTAACACTATATCTGATTAATCAAATCCTCTATCCATGGAACAAATTCTTGCGCGCATCATTGAATTGCGTCCCGCTGATTCGGAAAAGCACAGCGCAGAAGACACCAGACTCCATCTTAATCTGTTAGCCCAAAGGACACATCTGCTGGCTAATAGTGTAGTAAGGGAATGCATGCACATGTTCTGGCTTACACCCATCAGTGATATTGAGTATCTACAGGGCAAGGCATCCGTTACCCCGTTAGAAGAGAAAATAGAAAGGCTGCACCAATCATTGCGCAAGGCTGATCTGCCTCAACAACAAAAGGATTCATTGCAGGTCGAGTTGGACGAAACAATACGCCAAAAAAAGTATCGACTGCGCCATGAAGTGAAGCATGCGCTTGCAGAACAATGTAGGCAATGGCCTATGTACAATATCATGCAGGCTATGTTTCATGATGTAGATGACAACATAATACACCGAACGATTTTCGAAGTTGTGCAGCAATTCCTTGACGACTTGGAATTGGTGAGAGCATACAAACGCCAAATGCGGTTGTATGACCGAAGCACACCTATATACTTCAGCTACGACAAAAATTTTCAGCCTATGTACAGGCGCGAGGGTGATGGAAAGAAAGTACACCTGCGATGGCTTGATGGCCGTGAATTTGAATTGTTTCTTGGCAAAGACAAAAGCAGGAATGAGGAATTGATTGAAAAGGTGTTGGCCGATCCCATTGATGGACATAAGTTGCTTGGTGATAGCCACCTGGTGGTGGACAAGAGGAGGAACAAGATATTTCTGCAACAAACATTTAAGTTGGAATATGAGCCAACTCCATCCGTTGGTTTTGAACCCAACCTCACGCTAGGTGTGGATTTAGGATATAAAACCCCGCTTTGGATTGCCCTCAGCAATAAGGCATTTGACGCGCCTATAGGTGATGGAGATCGCATTAAAGCAGATAGGGCAAAGTTTCAGGCACGTTTGCGCAAAGCGCAGGTAGCGGCTACTGAAAACCAATCGGGCCATGGGCAACAGGCCAAATTGAAAGCACTTCGCGAATTGCGCGGAAAGGAATCAGATTATTTCCAGCAATTGAATAATACTTATGCAAAGCGCGTAGTAGAAATTGCTTTACAATACCGCGCAGGCATTATTCGGGTGGAGGATGTCAACTTCACTAAGACCAGAGATCGTTTATCCATTCAGCGTCATGCCCTCAATACCCGGCTTACTAATGCCAATATGGACAAAGAATTTCCGAGCGTATATGATCGGTTGCTCAATATGTTTCAGAAGTGGAGCTATGCTCATTTTTTGCGCTCATTGACCGACAAGGCCAATCGTGAAGGTATTACAGTAGTGAAGGTAGACCCTGTGAATACCAGCAAGGTTTGCTGTCAGTGCCATGTGCATGGTCACCGAGCATCGCAGGAATTTCTGGAAGTGGAACTCCAAAAGATTTGTGAATACGGTGGATGTCCAATGGACCACCACAAGAAGAAAGTGATAAACGACAAATACAAAAAAGGCAAGAGCAAAGAAGTATTTATACACTACATACCCGCTGATAGAAATGCTGCGGTAAACATTGCCTTGTCACCCAATGAAATAACAGCCGACTATATCGCCAATCGTGACCGAATAATAGAACAGCGAAGAGAAGAAAAAGCACAGAGAGAAGCCGAACGCACCGCAAAGTGGGAAAAACAAAAGAATGATCCGAACCGTCCACCACGACCTCAGAAACAACAAGGCGACCGTGCAAGGCAACAGCGTGGCTATTCACAAAATCAATTTGGCAAGCAGCACGGCAGAGGAACTAGGGATAAAGACAAGTAAAGCGACCTATTGCGTGAATAGATATAGAAACACAGCATAATAATTTGCTTATGGCCAAAAGAACATTTATCAGCTACTGCCATGAAACTACCATCAAGAATGACCAGGTGAGAGAACTGGCTGATCAACTAAACAAAAAAGGGATAGATTGCAATCTAGATCAATATGAATTATCAGTACCACAAGGCTGGCCTTTGTGGATGGAGACGCAGATAAGAGAAGCTCAATATGTGTTAGTAATTTGTTCTGAAACATATTACAAACGAGCAAGTGGGCTTGAGTCTGGCTCAAGCGGAAAGGGAATCAAATTTGAAAGTATACTGACATACCAAGATTTATTTGATAATATTCAGCGAAATGAAAAAATCATTCCTATTGTAATGAGCAAAGATGATGTGGATTTCATACCAAGGCCCCTCCAACCCTATACTTACTATGACGTCAGCACTAAAAATGGTTTTGATACCTTATGTAGAAGAATCAATGGGCAGCCGTTACATCAAAAGCCTAGACCCGAAATAGAAATTAACTTGCCTGATGGAGAGAATTTATTAGATGACAAGGATTCCTTCGAGGATAATGATGATTCAATTGACACAAGAACTAAGGTAGAAACTGGGAAATTGGAGGTTGAACTTACACTGAATCGAGACTTCAATAACTTTTCAAGTGAAGACAGGCAGAAAATCATTAAGGCAATCGAATTCTTAATTGATATGGATGGTGAACTTAGAATAAAAAGCATAAAACGTGGAAGTGTCAAACTTACTTTCGAACTGAGCCCTCCACAATGCAGGCGCTTACTGGTTGTTGCCGAATCAGGAATGTTAAGTGATTTTGGCTTAGATAAAGTAGTTATCTCGAAAGCAAGGCCAGCATTTAAACCGCAGCCATCTTTGATTGATAGTCATTTAAACCATAATTATTCGTTTGACAATTTTATTGAAGGCGCTTGCAATCGTCTTGCACGCAGCGCGGGATATGCAGTGGCTAGCAAACCAGAGGGAACCGCCTTTAATCCACTATTTATATATGGTGGTGATGGACTTGGAAAATCGCACCTCGTTCAGGCAATAGGTAATGAAATAAAGAATAGTTTTCCTGAAAAATCTGTTCTTTATGTCAGTAGCGAAAAATTCACTCATCAATTCATAGATGCTGTGAAAAACAGCAGTGTGAATGACTTTTTACGATTCTGCGAAACGATGGACGTACTCATTATTGAAGACGTTCAGTTTTTCAGTGGTAAGGAAAAAACACAAGATGTATTCTTCCATATATTCAATCATTTGCACCAGGCTGGCAGGCAAATAATCATCACCAGCGATAAGGCTCCAGCAGAAATGCAAGGTATTGAACAACGTTTATTGAGTCGTTTCAAGTGGGGCCTTATCGTTGATCTGGAAGTGCCTTCGCTGGAAACACGCATCGCAATTCTGAAAAAGAAAATTCATGATGAGGGAATCGAGATTTCAGATGAGGTGATTGAATATTTGGCATATTCTATCGCAACCAATATTCGTGAATTGGAAGGTGCTTTGATAACCCTGATAGCGCAATTCTCATTGAACAAAAAAGTGCTCACCATTGATCTCGCTCGCGATATGATTGACAAGTTTGTGATAGAAAATGCACGTCAAATAAGTATCGATTACATTCAAAAAGTAGTATGCGATTATTTCGATTTGCCAATTGAACTGTTAAAGAGTAAAACCCGCAAACGCGAAATAGTACAAGCTCGACAAATAGCTATGTACTTTGCTAAAAAGATGACCAAGTCGGACATAGCCACCATTGGTACACTGCATGGCGGAATGAATAAGCGAAATGTTCTTTACGCATACCGCAGCGTTGACGATTTGTCTAAAACGGATAAACACTTTAAGAACTATTTGGTTGACATTGAGCGAAAAATGGTAGCCGCATAACCATCAATCGCCCAAGTCTGCCTTTCTCACACCGGTCTGGGTGCCGTAGTAACTGGTTCGAATCACGCACGCGGTTTGCAACCGCATGAACCATTACTTACTCAAATACAAATTCCTCTCTGAGTAAATCTGCCTAAAGAATGGGTCGCGCAGGTCTTTTATAAAACGAATGCCTTCGCCTGTGCTCTTCATTTCAGGGCCGAGTTCTTTTTTCACTTCAGGGAATTTCTCGTAACTGAACACAGGAATTTTTATGGCATAGCCGTTTCGTTTTGGAGCGAATTTGAAGTCCTTCACTTTTTTCTCGCGAAGCATCACTTTGGTAGCATAATTCACGTATGGTTCATCATAAGCCTTCGCGATGAAAGGCACTGTACGACTTGCCCGCGGATTGGCTTCTATGATGTACACCAAATCATCTTTAATAGCAAACTGAATATTGATGAGACCAACGGTGTGCAGGGCTTTGGCAATGGTCTTTGTATGCTCTTCTATTTGTGTCATCACAAAGTCGCCCAGGTTGTATGGCGGAAGTACCGCAAAGCTGTCACCACTGTGAATGCCTGCTGGTTCTATATGCTGCATGATGCCAATGATGTAAACATCTTCTCCATCGCATATCGCATCGGCTTCGGCTTCTATGGCGCCTTCCAGGAAATGGTCAAGGAGTATTTTGTTGTCCGGCATGTCATACAGAATGTCCACCACATGCTTTTCCAACTCATCTTCATTGATGACGATTTTCATCTTCTGTCCACCTAATACATAGCTGGGGCGCACTAACAATGGAAAGCCCAACTCGCGTGAAAGTTCAATGGCCTGCTCTGCACTTTCCACCACACCAAATTTTGGATAGGGAATATTGTTCGCTTTCAACAGCGTTGAAAAACTACCACGGTCCTCAGCAAGGTCGAGCGATTTGAAATCGGTGCCAATGATTTTGATTCCGTACTTGTCTAATTTTTGCGCAAGTTTCAATGCAGTTTGTCCACCCAATTGCACAATAACACCTTCAGGCTTTTCATGCTGAATGATGTCATAGATGTGTTCCCAGAATACAGGTTCGAAGTAGAGCTTGTCTGCGGTGTCGAAGTCTGTTGAAACAGTTTCAGGATTGCAGTTAATCATAATGGTTTCGTAGCCGCATTCCTTCGCAGCAAGCACTCCATGCACACAGCTATAGTCAAACTCAATTCCCTGACCTATGCGATTGGGGCCGCTTCCAAGCACTACTATCTTCTTCTTGTCGCTGGCAATGCTTTCATTTTCTTCTTCGAAAGTGGAGTAGTAATAAGGCGTCTTCGCTTCGAACTCTGCAGCGCAGGTGTCCACCAGTTTGTACACACGTTTGATGTTCATCTCCGTGCGTTTCTTATGCACTTCACTTTCCAGGCAGCGAAGCAAATGAGCCACTTGCCGGTCAGCATATCCCTTTTGTTTTGCCTCAAACATCACTTCGTAGGGAACGTTGTTGATGTTGAATTTTTCGACACGTTTCTCGGTAGAAATCATGTCTTCTATCTGGCGAAGAAACCAAGGGTCAATCCTTGTTTTCTCCTGAACGGTCTTAAATGGTATGCCCAGTTTTAATGAATCATATACCATAAAAAGCCTGTTCCAACTGGCTTTTTCAAGGCCATCCATCAACTTGCTTTGGTCGCGAATTTCTTTGCCATCTGCACCCAGACCGTTGCGTTTAATCTCTAATGATTGACAAGCTTTTTGCAACGCTTCCTGAAAACTTCTGCCAATGGCCATCACTTCTCCAACACTCTTCATCTGAAGGCCCAGTTCGCGATTGCTACCTGGAAACTTGTCAAAATTCCAACGCGGAATTTTCACTATCACATAGTCCAACGTGGGCTCAAAGAATGCTGAAGTAGATTTTGTAATCTGATTCTGCAATTCATCCAGGTGATATCCTATAGCGAGCTTACTTGCAATTTTCGCAATGGGATAACCGGTGGCCTTGCTGGCCAGAGCTGATGAGCGCGACACGCGCGGATTTATTTCAATAGCGATGATGTCTTCTTTTTCATCCGGACTTACAGCGAACTGAACATTGCAACCCCCTGCGAAATTTCCGATGGAACGCATCATCATGATGGCCATGTCGCGCATCTTTTGATAGGTGGTATCACTCAGCGTCATCGCAGGAGCAACGGTGATGCTATCTCCTGTGTGAATACCAATGGGGTCGAAATTTTCTATCGAACAAATGATGACCACATTGTCATTTGCATCGCGCAAAAGCTCCAGCTCAAATTCTTTCCAGCCCATCAGTGCCTTATCAATCATCACTTCATGAATGGGTGATAGGTGCAAACCACGGTCAAGCAATTTATCAAATTCAAGCGGGTCATGAACGATGGCTGCACCACTTCCTCCAAGTGTATATGAAGGGCGGATGCAAAGTGGGAAACCAAATTCTTGTGCTACTTCTTTTCCTTCAAGGAAACTTTTTGCGGTAGTTTGAGGAGCCATTGGCACGCCAATTTTCCCCATCAGTTTTCTGAAGGCTTCACGGTTTTCAGTTACTTCAATGGCTTTGGTGTCCACACCAATCATGCGCACACCAAACTCTTCCCAGATGCCCATCTCTTCGCATTTGATGGCGAGATTCAACGCTGTCTGGCCGCCCATGGTAGGCAACACCGCGTCTATTTTATGGTTGCCGAGAATGGTGATGATACTCTCCGTTTCCAGCGGCAGTAGGTAGATATTGTCGGCCACTACCTTATCTGTCATGATGGTAGCGGGGTTGCTGTTGATGAGGGTAACTTCTATTCCTTCTTCACGAAGTGAGCGCGCAGCCTGGCTTCCGGAGTAATCAAATTCGCACGCCTGACCTATAACGATGGGGCCGGAACCGATGATAAGAACCGACTTGATGGAGTTGTCTTTGGGCATTTTTTTTTTATCTCAGCAGTTTTTGAACCACTAAGAGAATCAATAAATGTCGACTGGTATGGGGGAATGAAATCGGGGGCGAATGTAGGATTTGAATCGAAGCCGGAATTCAATTTTACTCACAACTCATACACGGCATTGCTGAAACCTGCTGCAAGCCTGGCCCTTTACATATAAAATGAATGCGCGCAGTTGGCACTCAATGTCAACTCATTTGTACGGCAATACCTGCGCATTCCCTTTATTTGCCCCACCCATGAATCGTGTTCAACCCACCGAAACAGAGTTTGTGCAGATGCTGCATAGCGGCAATGCCGAACAATTCGCGCGGGTTTATGATTCATACAGCATGGCGATTTTCGGAGTTATCAGGCGCATCATTACAGACAGGGAGCAAGCTGAAGATGTGCTGCAGGACACATTCATAAAAATATGGGAGAAGCGCGAACTCTATGACCCATCGAAAGGAAGCATATACACCTGGATGCTGAACATTGCGCGCAATACTTCAATAGATTTTACCAGATCAAAACATTTTAAGGCTGCTGCCAAAATCCGAAACATAGATGATAACGTAGGTAATGTGAACCGCAGCACAAGCTCCTCAACCAACACAGATGTGATTGGCGTGAGCGAAGTGCTGAGGGAGTTGCCGGATGAGCAGCGCCAGATCATTGACCTGATGTATTTCAACGGTATGTCGCAAGACGAAATATCGAAGGAGTACAACATACCATTGGGCACAGTGAAAACCCGTACACGCAGTGCTATGATGAAACTGAAAAACATTTTTATGCCACAGCAAGCAACGTGAACATTAAGGAATACATAGAATCCGGCATACTTGAGCAATACGCCATGGGCCTGTGCAGCGCAGATGAAATGCGCAATGTGCAGCGCATGGCCGCTGAATATGCGGAGGTAAGACTTGCATTGCTTGAGACTGAAGTGCTGCTGAAGCAATATGCAGAAGCAGATGGCATGCAGCCCTCAGCACGTGTGAAGGCAGGAGTGATGGCTCATATAGCTGCACAGCAAAAGCCGGAAACCAAAGTGGTAAACATCAGCACCCGCAGCAGTTATAGTTGGCTTGCTGCTGCTTCGATTGCATTGCTTATAACAAGTGGCATTCTCAATTTTGTTCAATACCGAAACAACAATTCGCTGACCACCCAACTGGCAGAAGCGCGTGACAAGAACGTAAGCTATGCCGCAGACATGGAGCTGACACGCGCCAACTATGCAGCTACCGAGAAGCTGATGGCCTTCGTGAACCACAGTGCCACGAAAAAAATTCCGCTCAACGGAACTGCCACACATGAAGACATGCTGGCAACTGTCTATTGGAACAGCCTTACCAAAGAAGTATATCTGGGTGTGAACAATATGCCTGAGCCTCCACACGGACACCAATATCAACTATGGGCCATAGTGGATGGCGCACCGGTGAATGCAGGTATGCTGAATATGCAAGACACCACTGCGCTGCATAAAATGGTGTCGTTTGACAGCCCCGGTGCTTTTGCAATAACCGTGGAAAAAGAAGGTGGCAGCACTACACCTACACTTACCAGCATGGTAGTGATTGGCGGCACATGACATCATCGAACTTCGCGTTAGGTCGTTCTTCTATTTCTATTTATTCAACCCCTCATTCTTGGCAGGCATCTACTTCCATATACCCTTTTGCAAGCAAGCTTGCCACTACTGCGATTTTCATTTTTCTACTTCGAAGCAAGGCATGGCAGAACTGCTACAAGCCATGCTGCGCGAAATGGAATTGAGAAAAGACTATCTGCAACAACAACCCATCAACACTCTCTACTTCGGTGGGGGCACACCTTCTCTGGTGCCTATTTCAGACATACAGTATTTAATAGACAAAGCCCATCAGCTTGGTGTGGTGAATGCAGATGCTGAGCTAACGCTGGAAGCAAATCCTGATGATCTCACGCATAAAAAACTACAGGAACTGAGAAAGGCGGGCATCAATCGTTTGAGTATTGGTGTACAAAGTTTTGATGACTCCGTGCTGCAATGGATGAACCGCAGCCATAAATCTTCGCAAAGTGAGTATGCAGTAAAGGCCTCGCAGGATGCAGGTTTTGAGAATATTACCATTGACCTCATCTATGCAGTGCCGGTGCAAAGTGATGAGGTATGGAAAGAAAATCTGAGGCGCGCATTCGAATTGAATGTTCCGCATATCAGCGCATACAACCTCACCATCGAAAACAAAACTTATCTCGGACATCTGCACAAAAAAGGGAAATTACAAGAAGTGGATCAGGAGGAAGCCGCAACACAATTCCTGATGATGCTTGAAATGATGATGGCCAATGGATTTGAGCAATATGAGGTGTCTAATTTCTGCAAAGAAAAAAAGTACAGCAGGCACAACACAGCCTATTGGCAGGGCACACACTACTTAGGCATAGGGCCATCAGCACATTCGTACAATACTGAGACCCGCCAGTGGAACGTGGCCAACAACGCGCAATACACACGCAGCATATTGAAAAATGAAGTGCCTGCCGAGATAGAGGTGCTGACAAGAGAAATGAAAATAAACGAAGCGCTGATGACGGGTCTGCGAACCATGTGGGGTGTGGATGTACAACATCTGAAGCAGCTTCACCAATTCGATGTGATGCTTGAAAACAAAGAACAAATAGAAATGCTGATAGAACAAGCGGACATGAAATTAGAAAATGGAAACCTTGTGCTCACTACATCAGGCTTGTTGAAGGCTGATGCCATTGCAGCTTCAATGTTCGTCAGTGCCTGAGGGCAAAATGCTGCACCGTGGAAAGCACAACATACCACAACACAGCAAGGGGAACACAAAGCAGAAGCGAATCAAAACAAAGCCAGGTGATGAAGGGCAACAGGATGATCGATCCGATATACAGGAATGGAATTTTATTATTTGACAATCCACCCGGTTTGAGCTTGAATGAGAACATGCGCACTTTCGAAATCATAAGCCATGAAGACAAAAGAATGAGTGCGACAACTATCCAGACATTCTGCAAACCCAATTGCTGATCAGTCTCCCAGGCCACTGCCGCTATACCTGCCCAAAGCAAGCCATTGGCAGGTGAGGGCATTCCGCTGAAATCATTTTTCTGATCAGTACTGATGTTGAAATGGGCCAGCCGCCATGCAGCACAACACACATTGAGCAACGCGAGATAACAAACAAAATGCTGCCGACTATCACTCAGGCTCTCAGCCAAACTGAAGGCGACCACTGTTGGTGCCAGGCCAAATGACACCACATCGGCAAGCGAGTCGAGTTGCTGCCCCAGCGCATTGCTCACGCCAAGGGAGCGAGCCACCGCACCATCCAATACATCAAATATGGCTGCAAGGAATAGGAGCAACACACCGGCATGACTGTAATCATTTTGCAAAATGAAAATGACAGCAAGCGCTCCGCATGCAAGATTGGCGAGTGTGAGCAGGTTAGGAATGTTTTTTCTGAAAGGCATGCCACAATAATAAAGTGTCACATCAAAGCGCATTTACATACACCAAATCGCCACGCACTTCTGTTTGGAATATTTCGCGCAACGTGCTCACATATTCATCCAACTGCGCGGTATGCAAAGCATGTGGCGCGCTTGTTTTGTAATCGAGCACATGTATGCAATTATTCAATTTGCATACTCTGTCAGGTCGCAATATCCTGCCGTCTGTGGTAGTCAACTCGCGCTCTGCAAACACGGTGGTGCCGGTTGCAAAACATGCTGCGTATTTCTCATGCCTCACTATGCGCATCACATCACGCTCTAATTGCTGCTGCAAAAAGTCAGGGAGTCCAGATGACGCTGCTGCTATTTGTGCAGCAGCATCGTCAGCATGTACTATGCCTGCAAGACAGCGGTGCAGCACATTGCCATAAGTGATGTGCAATTGCTTTTCCTCATCCAATAATGTGGCATGGCGTGTTCTGAACCGGGCCGTTTGTACATGCCTGTGTGATATGGTTTCTGCTTTTGCTAACTGTGGTTGGTTCTCATTCTTTTCTGTCTGGCCAACTAACCAAGTATTTTCATTCTGCTTCCACTCTGTAAGGTTTTTCTCAAGCACTTCATCTATCACTTTTCTCAATTCGGTTCCCATCGCTTTGCGCACTTCATGTATCAGGTAGAGCCGCTGTTCTGCGCGCGTGGTAGCTACGTAGCAAAGATTCAATTCATCGAGCGTCTCTTTCCGTTTCTCTGCTTTCAATTCAGCCGGCCAAAATTCCGAGAATTGTTCATCCATCGTCTTGGTACTTACCAATGCGGTAGGCAAACCATATTCCGATTCATCTATGCTAATCCACATTTTGTTTGGCTTGTGCCTGGAATCGAATCTGGGATAGATGACAACAGGAAACTGAAGGCCCTTGCTTCGGTGAATGGTCATTACCTGAATGGCATCAGCATCAGCAATGGAACTGATGTACAATTTGTGCTGTGAGGATTGCCACCACACAGCCAGTTGAGGCAATGTAAAATGTGCCTGTGTGGTACGCTGCTTCAATGCATCGAGCAAGTGTTCTATGTAGGTGTCTGTTTCAAAACGGAAATAACGAATGAGGGCCACAGCTATTTCAAAACCATTGCCCGAAAGACTTTCAGGCACGGGTTTGTGCAGTGTCGCAAGCCATTCACTCAACCTGACCAACGACTTTCGCTTGCCGGGCAATAGCGATATATAGTCGGATACAAAATGCTCAAATGAATAGTGGTGCACAGAACAAAGATTGCGTGCGCACTCCACTGCTACATAGCTGTTGGCCGGCTCAGCCATGTAGCACAAATAACCCATGATGGCTTTTACCTTGGCTGAATTGCGCAACAGAAAACTCTCTTTGGTTACCACACCATATCCATTGTCATGCAAATCTGCCGCAATTACTGATGCCTCTTTAGGACCCTTGCGTGTAAGCACTGCTATATCGCAAGGTCTGAATCCATCACTTATACATTGCTCCACTGCATCTCTTACTTCTGCCAGCATCTGCCTTGCCGAATCGTCACCGCCATTGGTATTCACCCTTTGCACCTGCACGTATCCGGCACCCGGCTTTACCACCAACTGCTCATGGTTTGCATATACCTTGTCTGAGCCAGCAATGCGAGCGCTTAATAGAGCATAAAACTGATTGTTGAACTGCACCACGCCCGTGGCACTCCGGTAATTGTGTTGCAGTGTACTGCCTGTATATTGAGTACTGAACTGCTGTTGTGTATCCGTTTCGTGCGGCTGCAGTTCGGCTATATGCGGAAGACTCACGAACTGCTCTGATCTGGCACCGCGCCACCTGTATATGCTTTGCTTGCCATCGCCCACTATCAGGCACAGATTGTCTTCACTCAGGCTATTCTCCATCAGCGGACGCGCGTTGCTCCATTGCAGCGCACTGGTGTCCTGAAACTCATCGAAGAGTATATGTTTGTACCGGATTCCAAGGCGCTCGAAAATGAATGGTGCATCATTCTCGCTCAGTACGCCATGTATCAGTTCATGAAAATCTTTGATCAGCAAAATGTTCTGATCGGACTTCATCACTTGCGCCAGTTCATTCAACTTGTTCATCAGGCCGGTGGCAAACAAATTTTTGAGAACCAGCTTGCGCAATTCATGCTTCGCAAAATTTTCTGCTGTCAGTATGGAAGCAATTTTTTCAAAGCGCTCTTTCAACCACGGCACAAGGCTATCGAGAATGGCTTTGTCTGTTACTGAAATTTTTGCAGAATACCACTTGTCTTCAGTGTAGGTGGTAACAAATACTTTTTTCTGGGATTCAATTTTGCCATTCATCAGGTCTCTGATTTGCGTCAGATTGCCGCTGCCTCCTCTGTAAAAGTCACTTATTGCCAAACCGCTTTCATGGTATCGCTGCCATACTTCAGCTGCCACCTGCTGCAAACTCGCAGTGTAGGCCCTGTGCCTTTCGTAAAGCGATTTTCTTATCTCAGCAAAATGCTGAATGTGCAGGTCTTCAATTTTTTTCAAAGCATGGTATGCTTCCTCACTCAGCATGTCTCTGATAAATTCTTCTAGCGTGTCACGCATATTCCAGTCTGATTCTTCATCCAACTGTTGCAGAACGTATTGCCTGAGGTAGTCAGTAAGCTTTTGGTCTTTGCCTGTTTGTTCAATACACAAATTAGTAAGTTGTGCTATGAAGGTGGCTGAGTCCATCTGCACATCGAAGTCTTGCCCTACGCGTAGTTCGCGGGCGAAAGTGCGCACCAGCCTGTGTGTAAAACTGTCGATGGTGGTGATGCTGATCTGCCCATAGTGATGAAGCATGTGCTTAAAAACTCCGGCTGCTCTTTCGCTCAGGGTTTCATCGCTCAGCTGCAATGCCTCCTTCATATCACCGAACATGGAAGCATGGCCGGTGGGGCCTTTGCTCAATTTCTGCAGCGTGTTCAGTACACGCTCCTTCATTTCTGCAGCCGCTGCATTGGTAAAAGTGACTGCCAATATGTGCCGGTAGTAATCAGGCCTTGGTTGCACCAGCACAAGTTGCAGATACTCTTTCACAAGTGTGTACGTCTTACCACTACCTGCACTCGCCTTTATTACTTTGAATTTTCCTGCCATCAGGCTGTTGTCTTTTTTGTTGTATTCACTCGCTGTTCAGAATTGCAACCTAAGCACACTATTGCGAGCGAGATATGAAAGCGTCAAACTATTTTTGAGCCATGCTAAAAAAATTGTTTGCCGGAAAAATGCCGCTTGCACATGCGGCTTTGCTTCTATTAAGCACAGCGGCTTGTGACAGGCAGGGTGAAACCACTGATGAACAAACCGACACAACTGTGCACATCAACATGGACGCCCGCTGGGGTGCCGATGATTTTGTGATGGAAAACGTTTATTACGACAACTATGGCAACCGAATCCGCGTGGACAATTTCATGACATATATCACCATGCTCAAATTGGTGAAAAGTGATGGCACAGAAGTATTGCTCAAAGATTTTTATTTGAAAAATTTTGAAGAAGAAACTTCACTTGAATTCAAAATTGATCCGGGTATTTACACAGGCATTCGCTTTTCACTTGGCATACCACCTGAATACAACACGCACATCGATCCTGCTAACTACCCCAGTTCACATGCGCTGAGTGTTGCGGGTTCACAGGGCATGTTTTGGACATGGAACAGTGGTTACATTTTTTCCAAGTTCGAGGGCAAAGCCGATACCACAGGTACAGATGGAGCATCGTTGCTTTTCAATTATTCCTATCATACAGGAGATGCAGCTTGCTATATGCCATTCGAATCTACGGGAGAATACTTTGAACTGAAGGCAGGTGAAACTTCCAACATCAACATCCTCTTTTATGTGAACGAAATGCTGGGTTCAGGTCCTGATGGCATCAATGTGAAAACCGAATACATCACTTCAGGTGGCACACCGCTGGGCATCAAAGTAGCCAGCCGCATGGCAGGCAGCATACACATAGAATGAGTGTGAAGTGGCCGGTTTCTTTTCTGATGCTGGCATGCATGGCATGCAATAATTCGCCAACGCTTACTGATGAGCCATTGCGACTTCGCATACCTCAAGGCTTTGCGCCAATGGAAATACCTGCAGACAACCAGCCTACAAAATTGCGCGTGTTGCTCGGGCGAAAACTATTCTATGACGTAAGGCTAAGTGCGGGGCAAAATGTGAGTTGTGGTACTTGCCATGTTGCTTCTGCCGCCTTCACCGATGGTAAAAAAGTAAACGCAGGCCACAGCGGTGAAGCCCTGGATAGAAATACACCCACCATTGCCAACATGGCCTGGAGTCCGTGCTTCATGATGGAGTGTGGTGTGCCCACATTGGAACTACAAGGTCTGGCTCCGCTGCACAACTCCCATGAAATGGCAACCGATATGTTGCCCCAACTCGCCATACTGAATGAAGATGAAGCGCTGCGCGATCTGGCCAGAGCTGCTTATCAGCGTGACAGCATAGATCCATTTGTGGTGACACGCGCGCTGGCTTCTTTTCAGCGCACGCTCATATCAGCAGACTCGCGATATGACAGGCACACAGCAGGCCTGCCCAATCAACTCAACGATGTGGAGCTATTAGGCATGCAATTATTCTTTTCTGAAAAAACAAATTGCAGCTCCTGCCACAGCGGAGTGCTCTTCACAGACTTCGGGCTTTATAACATTGGCTTGTATGCAAGCGATACAGATCAGGGCCTTATGCGCAAAACGCATCTTGAAGCTGACCACGGAAAATTCAAGACACCTACGCTGCGCAATGTGGAACTGACCGCGCCTTACATGCATGATGGCAGCCTGAATACATTACAAGATGTGGTGGCATTCTACAATACAGGTGGGCAGGAAGCAGACAATAAAGATGATCGCATAAGACCACTCAACCTGACGCAACAGGAGCAAGCTGCGCTGGTAGCTTTTCTAAACTCGCTTACTGATTACAACTTTGTGCAGAACGCACAATTTTTACCTTTGGAAAATCCATGAGTAAAATCTGCATTTACTTTCTTGTTGTCGCAACATCACTATTGGTGTATGCCTGCAACCATGATCCTGAAACAATAGATGAAACAGACACTGCGCAAACAACACCGTACAACTTAGTCATCCCGCCATTCTTTCCGCCCATGGATATACCCGCAGACAATCCGCTAACGGTGGAGGGTGTGGAGCTGGGCCGCTTGCTCTTTTGGGAAAAAAAATTGAGTGGAAACAACACCATGAGTTGCGGCACCTGCCACCTTCCCGCTTATGGCTTTAGCGATCCGGAACAGTTCAGCACAGGTATAAATGGTGAGGTGGGAAACAGACAAGCCATGGCATTGGCCAATTTGGGATGGGCTTACAATTATTTTTGGGATGGTCGTTCGCCAACGCTCGAAGACCAAGTGACACGCCCTGTAGAAAACCCCATAGAAATGGCAGAAGACTGGACAAATGCAGTAGCAGAATTGCAGGCCGATCCCTTCTATCCTCCCATGTTTCAGGCGGCATTCGGCACTGAGATAATTACAAAAGAACTCACGGCCAAAGCCATGGCGTCATTCCTTAGAACCATGATAAGTGCTGCGTCCAAATTCGATTTGGAAAGGCAAGGCCTCTACACATTCACTCCGTTAGAAGAAGCAGGATTCAATTTGTTTTTGGCCGAAGGCGGAAGTAATGCACCCGAAGGAGCCGTTGGTGGTGACTGCTTCCACTGCCATGGCAGTGCCGGCATGCAGATGGGTGATTACCTGATGCACAACAACGGCCTCGACAATTCATTTGAAAGCGATGCCGGTCAGGCAGCCATCACAGGCAATCCATTGGACAGTGGCAAATTCAAAACCGTGTCGTTGCGCAATGTGGAGCTGACTGCGCCCTACATGCACGATGGCCGTTTCACCACACTTGACGAAGTGCTCAATCATTACAACACAGGTGGCCAAATTTCTACAACCATTGATCCCTTCATGGAGGCAGCAGGTGGTGGGCTTTTTCTTACTGACATTGACAAGCTGGCCATCATCGAATTTTTGAAATGCCTCACCGATACTGCATTCATGAACAATCCGGCATTCAGTGATCCCAATTGAGAAAGGTGTGAACTCAGCTCACGCCCAAACTACCAACCCATGACCAACGATGCCGCCAAATACCTCGCACGTGCTGAACGCAGCAAGAAGGAAAACAAAAAATTCTTACAGACAATACAGAGGCACAAGGATTTGGACAAGCTATTTCACAATGCCCACGATGAAGTATTTGCGAAAACAGATTGCCTTACCTGTGCCAACTGCTGCAAGACCACATCGCCCATTTTCAGAGATGTAGACATTGAGCGCATAGCCAAACACATGCGCATAAAACCATCGGCACTTACCACCGCACTCCTGCATATAGATGATGAGAACGACTGGGTACTGAACCAATCGCCCTGCACATTTTTGCAAGATGACAACCTGTGCAGCATTTACGAAGTGCGTCCCTTAGCCTGCCGCGAATATCCGCACACCCACCGCAAAAACATGGCGCAGATAACTGACCTTACATGGCGCAATACCACAGTGTGCCCCGCAGTGGCCGAGATGGTGGAGAGGATAAAAACTTCGGTACAGCAAACCTGAATAATTTAGGCAGCGGTGAAAAAATGGTTTACACATTTCTTTGAGTTACTGTTTCCGCGTGTATGCGGAGCCTGCGGCAAGTCGCTGGTGCAGTATGAGGACACTCTGTGCCTGCACTGCGAGGTACAGTTGCCACGCACCCGCATGCACGATGAGGCTGACAACCGCATAGAAAAACTCTTCTGGGGAAGGGCAGATATACAAGCAGCCACTGCCCTGCTCAAGATGCCTAAAAAAGGAATAGCCCATCACCTGATACACGAACTGAAATACAACAACAATGAAACAGTAGGCAGCAAGCTGGGAACCATGCTGGGGCATGAACTGAAAGCAAGCCACCGCATGAATCAATTTGACTGTGTGATACCGGTGCCGTTGCATCCGCGAAAAAAATCGATGCGCGGTTACAACCAATGTGACAGCATTGCTGATGGCGTAGCCAAAGCCCTGAAGACGGAAGTATCAAAAGACAATTTGGTGCGCCAGGTATTCAACAATTCACAGACAAGACGCAAACGCTACGAACGCTGGGAAAATGTGAATTCCATTTTTAAAGTGAAGCATCCTGACGAATTGAAAAATAAACATGTGCTTTTAGTGGATGATGTGATAACCACAGGCTCCACTATAGAGGCATGTGCTATGGAACTAACCAAGATAGAAGGGCTGAAACTCTCCGTAGCCACTCTGGCTATGCCGGTGCACTAAGTGCATTTTCTATTTTTGAAAACGAATATGAATTACATCTTACGCATTCTGCTGCCTGCCATCTGCATGCTGCCATGCTCCTACTCCACTATTGCTCAGGATACACTGCTGCTCATGAACGGGCAACAATTGCTTTGTAGCATAAAGAGCGACACCAGCTTGGTGATATTGATGGAGGTTACTAAAAAAAACGGCAAAGTGAAAGTGCGCGAAATACATAAGAGTGACATATTCAGTGTAACCAAAGCAGGCGAAAAGGAAACCGTGCTCTACACACAGAACGAAATGTTTGGCGACATATTTACTGAAGAAGAAATGCGCATCTACCTAGCAGGCGAGGGTGATGCAAGAAGTAATTATGATACTAAACACATCTTCATCATTGGTGTTGCAGTATGCTTCGCCATCAGCTTTTCCAATGGCGATGGCTACATCACTTCGTTAGCACCACCCCTCATATATACACTTATCCAGCTTATTGGCAAGTTGCAAATACCTGCTGAAACTATAAGAGACGAGAAGTACAGGTACAACGACTTTTATGCCTATGGCTACGAACCACCAGCGCGCTCACGCAAATTGTTCAGCGCACTGAAGGGTGGCTTTATGGGTTCAGCACTTGGCGTCATTGTGTGGTACCTCTTCAATGCGAAGTAAGCCATGCGAGTACTTGAATGGCTCAACCGGAGCAACTTGTTGCTCGCACTAAGCGCAGCCTTCTTGGTAGCACACAGCTATATCATACTTGGTTGCTATGTACATATTGTAGAAATGGCTTGTGCATGCTTCCTTACCTGGTGTGCTTACTTGTTTTTGAAACAAAACCATGGCCGCTTACAACGCATTTTCATCTGCATAGCCATTACAGGCGTAATCCTTTCATTCGCTTACACCGATTCGGCATTCAAAGCAGGGGCCTTCGCGGCAGGCTGTTTGGTACTTGCATACAGCACGCACTGGCTCCAATCCATACTGAAACGACCTGTGAAATTTTCATTGCGAAGCAGAGGATGGATAAAACCTATATGCATAACTACTGCCTGGTGCCTGCTATGCACAGTACCTGCGGTGTACAGTTGTGAGTGGGCCACTGGTGACAGAAGAATGCTGCTCATCATTTCAGATTTTATGCTCATAGCTGGCCTTGCCATTGCCAGCGACCTGCGCGATGCAGAGCATGACACAGGGCATATAACCACGCTGCCCATTAAATACAGCGCACGGCTTGTGCGCCTATGCTGCGCTTTGCTTTTCATTGCCTCATCAACAGCTGAAGCACTTTTGTTCTCCACACTTTCAACAGGTGCTGCCATCACCATGGGTGCATTGGTTTTGTCATCTCTGGCCTTGTTATTTTTCAAGCCTCTTACATCGCGCAGGCCGTTGCACACTGCCCTAATTGATGCGTTTCTCTGCATCCGCTTCGCAGTGCCCTTTGCCGATTTTTTCTGAAAAATGTATGGGCATTTCCGTTCACCATGGCTTATCGGCCACCCACCTACCCAATGGAGTCAATGGAAACGTTTTTACATGCTAAATGTTTCCAATTTGGAAATTGTGTATATGTTCGCCCCCGCATTTTTTCAACTCTTAGCAGAAGGAGATGCAATAACAAAAAATGGTAGCGGAAAAAGAAATAAAACTCATTCAAAATGCAACACGGGTCTTCATGCAGTACGGCATAAAGAGCGTGAACATGGACGACATGTCGCGCCACCTGAACATGAGTAAGAAGACGCTTTACCAATACGTAGCAGACAAAGACGAATTGGTGAACAAGGTGGTGACCGAACACTGCAAGGCCGAAGACACACAGATAAAAGAAATATGCAAACGCGGCCTCAATGCCATTGATGAACAATTGGAAATAATGCATTGGGTGACTGATATGCTCAACACGGTGCACCCCAGTATTGTATTCGACCTGCAGAAGTACCACCCCGAAGTGTTTGGCGAGATGAACGACCACCGCCAGCGCGCCATATATGATTGTATGATGCACAACATGAAGAAGGGCCAGCGCGAAGGTTTGTATCGTAAGGACTTCAATGCTGATGCCATTGCCAAGTTTTACATCTCGCGCATCGATTTGATTTTCGACCAAAAAATATTTCCCAACAAAGAGTGGAGCCTGCCGCAGGTATATATGGAAATGTTCAAATATCACATACGCGGCATAGCCAGCGAGAAAGGAATAGAATACCTGAAGCTGAAAATGAAACAACTGAAATGATCCAAACACCTTAGACCAACAACCAACATCTTTATATGACCAAGTTCAATAAAATTCTTCTGCTGGTGTCATTGGCGCTGCACATCTGTGCAGATGCGATGGCTCAGGCAGACAGTACTGCGGCAGGAGGTACCAGCTTCACACTACTACAAGCGCAGGAGTACGCAATCAAAAATTCGTTTGCGGTGAAGAGTGTGAAGTACGATGCCGATGTAGCCGGCTATGACACTGAAGGATTGAAAGGCATTGGACTGCCGCAGGTGAATGGCACAGTGCAATACCTGAATAATATCTACGCACCATATAACATCATACCCGCGGGTTCATTCGGACCGGAAGAAGTGCGTGTGCGATTTCAACAGCCACACAATGTGACAATAGGAGTTACCGCCTCACAACTCTTGTTTGACGGAACCTGGTTGGTAGGCTTGGAGGCTGCACGCAGCTATGAATTGCTGCAAAAGAAAAAAATACAGAAGGCCGAGATAGATGTGAAAAATGATATTGCAGATGCGTATTACCTCGCAGTGGTGTCGAAAGAAAATGCGGCAGTGCTCCAAAAATTTCGTGATGCACTCAGCATTACTTATGCCGAAACACAAGCCTACTACGAAGCCGGACTGGTGGAGAAGCAAGATGTGGATCAGCTCAGCCTTGACATAAACAACATAGATATACAAATAGCTTATGCGCAGGAGCAACAACGCTTCACGCGCGACCTGCTGAAGTACCAGATGGGCTACCCGTTGGAAAATGAAATAAACCTGACTGATGATGCCACGGTGCTGATGAGCCTCGACTCACAATCACTACTGAGTGCCCCTTTCGCTGCTTCGCAAAACATAGATGTGATGCTTGCACAAAGCGGACTGCGCATGCAACAGCTCAACCTGAAAGCAAAGAAGGCCGCCTACCTGCCAAACCTTGGTGCTGCATGGACCATTCAAACACAAGCACAACGAGGTGAGTTCAATTTTTTCGATACCTCGAAGCCATATCTCTATGGCAACTTTCTGGCAATACAAATGAATGTACCCATACTGAGTGGTGGCCAGCGCAAGTACGCCACCAAAAAAGTTGAAGTGGAAATACAACGCATGAAAGACATGGAGGTGTTTGCTTCACAAAGTGCTGAACTGGAATATCGCAATGCACGCATGGAACTGAGCAATGCAGTGATGGTGTATGAGAGCGCACTAAAATCATTGCAACTCGCGCAGGAGATTTACGATACTTCCGAAGTGAAATTCAGAGAGGGCATTGGCAGCAGCATGGATCTGACACAACGCAGCCAGCAGGTGGTAGCTGCCGAAGGCAACCGCATACAAGCCATGCTGAAATTACTCCAAGCAAAAAACAGATTGGCCAAAGCACTCAATCAATACTAAAAACAAAATCAACCCATGAAAATTCACACTATGAAATACTTCATCTATTCACTCAGCATTTTAGTAGCAGCCACCATAGCCTCATGTGGTGGAGGCGGCACAGGCAATGCAACACTTGACGCACTCACTGCAAAGCGCGACTCGCTGAAAACACAGCAATTGGAATTGGCCAAACAATTAGCCGAAGTGGAAAAGCTGATAACCGCGTTAGACACGGGCATCAAGGCTCCACTCGTTTCCATCATGAACATTCAGCGCAAGCCATTCGACTCGTACTTCGCGGTGCAGGGCGAGGTGGCCACGGACAACCAGGCCATGATTTTTCCGAATCCCATAGGACAAGGCACAATAAAAAAAATATATGTGCGCGAAGGCGAGCGTGTGAGTGCCGGACAAAAACTCGTGCAGATTGATGAAGGCTCTTTCACCCAATCCATGGCGGCATTAGAAACTCAACGCGATGCCGCACGCGACACCTACAACCGCCTGAAGAAATTGTGGGATCAAAAAATAGGAACCGAATCGCAATTGGTGGCAGCTAAAGCCACGCTGGACGGCAGCGAAGAAGGATTGAAAAAAGCAAAAGAGCTGCTTGCCCAATTCACCATAACAGCTCCAATAAGCGGAACAGTGGACAGGATATACAGCAAGGAAGGTGAAATGGCAGGCCTTGCTTCTCCCACTCCTATACTCACCATAGTAAATCTGGGCAACATGTATATGCGTGCAGCAGTGAGCGAAAACTACCTGAGTATGGTGCGCAACGGTGGTGCAGTGCAAGTGTTGTTGCCCAACTTCGATACCATACCCGGCACCATTGCCCGCATCGGCAACACCATCAATTCTGCAAACAGAACTTTTGAAGTAACAGTGAACCTGCCCGGTGGAAACGATGTGCTGAAACCAAACCTGATAGGCGCAGTACGCATCAATGATTACCATGTAGATAGCACAATAGTGTTGCCCGCATCACTCATCATGCGCGATGCTCAAGATCGGCCATTTGTATTTGTAGAAGAAAACATGAAAGCAAAAAAAGTGATACTGCAAACCGGACGCAGCTACGATGGCCAAACAGAAATATTAGATGGCCTCACTGGCATGGAGCGCATCGTAAGCAAAGGAGCGCGCAAACTTGTAGATGGTCAGGAATTAAGAATTGAGAATTTGTAAGTGTTGATTGGCTTGAACCACGCAATCACAAACAACCAGTTACCACTCAACAATCAAAAATCTTATGAGCAATAAAGAGAGCCACACAGAAGTAACCTACCGCCAATTTGCAATAAGCAACTGGGCGCTGAACAACCGCAAGGTGGTGATGGTGTTCACGGCCATCATCTTCTTCTGGGGAGTATATACTTATATAACGGTACCCAAGGAATCGTTTCCGGAAATAGTGATACCAACTATATATGTAGGTACACCAAACCCCGGCAACTCGCCCGAGGATATAGAGAAGCTGATAACACGCCCGCTGGAAAAGGAGATAAACACCATAACGGGTATCAACAAACTCACATCAAGTTCGGTGCAGGGATATAGCAGCATCAACGTTGAGTTTGATTTTTCGGTAGAGCCAAAAGATGCGCTGCGCAAAGTGAAAGACGCTGTGGACAAAGCCATGGCCGACCCCGACTTTCCGAAAAACCTGACTGCCGAACCCAACATCTTTGAAATGAACTTCTCTGAGCTGATGCCCATCATGAACATCAACCTCAGTGGCGACTACTCGCTGGAAGGATTGAAGGAATATGCCGAAAGATTGGAAGATGACATTGAAAACATTCCGCAGATAAACAAGGTGGACATCAAAGGCCTCTCTGAAAAGGAAGTGCGTGTGGAGGTGAACAACATTGCGCTGGAAGCGCGCGAACTCAGCTTCAACGATGTGGCTGATGCGTTGAATTTCCAAAACATGACTGTGAGCGGTGGTGACATACGCATGGGCGACATGAGCCGCAGTGTGAAGGTGAGTGGCGAATTCCGCAACATGCAGGACATAGAAAATGTAATCATCAAGAATGAAGGACAGGATGTAGTGTATCTGCGTGATGTGGCTACGGTGGCATTTGCCGAAAAAGAAAAAGACAGCTATGCGCGCGAATTTCAAAACCCTGTGGTGAGCCTTGATGTGATAAAGCGTGGTGGTGAAAACTTGCTCGAAGCAAGCGACAAAATCAAAGAAATTTTAGCGGAAGCAAAAGAAGATTACCTGCCGGAGAACCTCACACTCACCATCACCAACGACCAGACAGACTTCACACGCATGCAGGTGAGTGATCTGGAGAACAACATCTTCTTCGGCATTGTGCTGGTGGTATTTGTAATCATGTTTTGGCTTGGCCTGCGCAACGCATTGTTTGTGGGTGTGGCCATTCCACTTACCATGTTGCTCTCATTCAGCATACTGAGCCTGATGGGTGTAACACTGAACCTGATGGTGCTCTTCTCGCTGATACTCGCCTTGGGTATGTTCGTGGACAACAGCATAGTGGTAGTAGAAAACATAAACCGCCTGATGAGCGAAGGACACTCGCGCAGGGAAGCTGCGAAACTTGGAGTGGGCGAAGTTGCCTGGGCCATTATCATCTCTACACTCACCAACGTGGTAGCTTATATACCATTGGGTGTGTGGCCGGGCATGATGGGCGAATTCATGGGTTATCTGCCAATGACTGTTATTGTGGTGCTGTTCGCCTCGCTGGTGGTGGCGCTTGTAATAAATCCGGTAATGTGCCTGCAATACATGCGGGTAGATGAAATAGCCACGAACCGCAAGCGCATGTGGCGCGTGGCCATGGTGCTTACTGCCATAGGTGTATTGTCTATGGCCGGAGGTGTGCTGTGGCTCGGCAATATTTTGTTGCTCCTTGCCATCATCATGCTGCTGAATGAATACGTGCTTGCTCCATACAGCAAACGTTTTCAGGAAGGCCCGCTGAAGCGATTGGACAACTTCTACCACCGCGTGCTTGAGTACTCGCTGAAGGAAGGACGCAAGCGCTGGCTCTTTATGGGCACCTTCGGATTGCTGATCTTTTCATTCATCATATTCGGAATTTTTCCACCCAAAACAGTTTTTTTCCCGGTGGGCGATCCGCAATACGTGAACATCTTCATAGAAAAACCCATAGGCACCAACATTGAAGAAACCAACCGGGTAACCAAAGAGATAGAAGAAATAATACTGACCACGATAGCGAAGTACGAAGACCCTGCACGTGTGGAGAAAAACAAAAACTTCCTTGTGAGTTCGGTGATAGCCAACGTAGGCAACGGCACTTCTGATCCCAATCAGGGCGCAAGTTTCGAGAACACTCCGCACAAAGCACGCATCAGCTTATCGTTTGTAGAGTCGCGCCTGCGCAGGAACGAGAGCACCACCACGGTGATGAATGATTTGCGCTCGCGCCTGAAGGACTACTCCGATGCAAGCATCATAGTAAGCCCCAGCGAAATGGGCCCGCCACAAGGCCCTCCTGTAAACATAGAAGTGCGTGGCGATAACTACGACTCTCTGTTAGTTGCCGCACAACGCATCAAAGCGCTGGTGGAAAGCAAATACATAGCGGGTATTGAAGAATTGAAAATAGATGTGGACAAAAACAAACCCGAACTGCCCATAGTGGTGGACAGCGAACGCGCACGCAGATATGGCCTGAGCATTGGCCAGATTGGCGATGCCATACGCACCTCTACCTATGGCCGCGAGGTGAGCACCTTCAAAGAAGATGATGACGACTACCAGATAAACGTGCGTTTCCCTTATGAAAACAGAAACAGTGCAGAGGCCGTGCTGAACCAGCGCATCACCTACCGCGATATGACTTCGGGAAAAATTGTGCAGGTGCCCGTGAGCGCTATTGCCCGCTACGAAGAGACCAATACATTCAGTTCTGTAAAAAGAAAAAACATGGACCGCGTTGTTACCATTTACTCCAACGTGCTGGGTGACTACAATGCGAACGAAGTGGTGGACAACATCAAAAAAGAGCTTGAAGGATTTGAAGCACCGCAGGGAACTGACTACGCCTTCACGGGTCAACAAGAAGAGCAAGCCAAAGAGATGGGCTTCCTGATGATGGCGCTGATAGTGGCGCTGGTGGGTGTGGTGCTTGTACTGATTGGTCAGTTCAATTCAGTAAGTACACCACTGGTGCTTATGTTCTCCATCTTGTTCTCGTTCATTGGTGTGTTTCTGGGCTTAGTGATTTTCCGGCAGGAGTTTGTAATCATCATGACCATGCTTGGCATCATATCACTTGCGGGTGTGGTGGTGAACAATGCGATAGTACTGGTGGACTTCACGGTGATGCTTATAGAAAGGCGCAAGGAAGAATTGGGTATTGACAAAGAGGGACACTTGCCATGGGCTGAGTTGAAACGTATCACCATTGAGTCGGGTGCTACACGCCTGCGCCCTGTGATGCTGACTGCCATAACGACCATACTTGGTCTGCTGCCCTTGGTGTTCGGATTGAATATTGATTTTGTAAACTGGTTCTCGACCTACGATGCGAACTTCTACATAGGTGGCGACAATGTGGCCTTCTGGAAACCGATGAGTGTGGCTATTATCTATGGTGTTATCTTTTCATTTTTCCTGACGGTAATCATGGTGCCTGTGATGTTCATCATGCTGCAAAAAATGAAATACAAGTGGATATACAAGCTGCCTGTGAAGGCGCAGTATAGTTCCCCCTCCTTTCTGGGAGACGTTGTCGGATAGATGGAAGGATTAGCGGATGAAACAATTAGCGAATTAGCCAATTAGCGGATGGAACAACTTGGCACTACTGAATCAATTTACATTTGAAGGGGCAAAGTGCTCGATTCAGTATTTGATTTATGAAGCTTTACAGCAATGATGACTTTTGCCAAGTCATAGACTTGGCGCATGGCTCAAACGAGACACAGTCTCGCTCGAGTTGTGCCGCATTCTTAAGCGATGAGGGTACCAACTTGGCTAAAAGCCAAGGAGAGAGTCTTTGGCACGGGCTACCTGCGCATAGGCTAAGCACCAAGCCCGCGCCATTGGGAAGCAATATGATTTGTAAAAGCAGAGCCATTACATGGCTCTGCTTTTTTGTTTCTTCTTTTGCTATTGGCCAAACAACATTCAGTACCCGTTCCTATGGTGTTATCAACACCATATACAATTCTGTTCAGGTGTTGAATGATGGCTATCTCACTTGTGGTTGGACTTATGATACAATTCCGAATATTAGTAGAGACATTCTACTGACCAAATTCAATTTAGAAGGTGAGAACATAGAAGAATTTCACTACGGTGATTCGAGTTTTCAATCCTTTACACAGGAGAACTGTTTTTCAGCTTTAGATAATTTGTACATCCAACAAGCCAGCGCCTTTGATGGTCAACCAATTGATTTTGCAAGACTCATTTGGTACAACAATTTGGGCGACACGTTAAAAACAAGAGATTATTTCTCACCTTACTATATAGAAGAAAATGGAAATGATTATATCAGGCCTCTGTATTCAATGCTCATGCCTGACAGTACGATCTACTTTACTGCCGGAATAGCCGACCCTACAACCTTCAACGATGTCTGCATCTGGCACTTAGACAAATACGGCAACGAGCTATGGCACTACATCTATGCCACAGAAGCAGACCCTGAGACATGCTATGCCATGATACCTTGGGGGGGGGGGGGTATTGGCTGCGATATATAAAGGTGTGGGTAATTTATTTCTGAATGATTTGGTTCTGGTTCATGTCAATTCGGACGGTACTGAAAGCGAAATAATAGATGAGGATTTGTGGAACAATTACTCGCTGAATATTCAAGCAATGCTGACCGACAACGGAAAGATAATCTGCGCAGGAGCTATTCGTGAATCTGAAGAATTGCATACCAGATATGCTTTATGGAAATTGGATGATAACGGAGAGCTACTATGGACATCACCTATTGGCGAATATCCAGAATCCAATATTGGATTTCATTCATTTCATACCATAGTGAAAGTAAGTGATGGTAACTATGTTGGTACTGCTGATTCTTATGAATACACCGATGGCCCGCATTGGGAAGTTCGAGTCATTAAAACAGATAGTATAGATGGTGGTCTTATTTGGGACCGTGCGTATCACTTTGTAGAAAGTCAAAGTGACACCCACGATGTCATTGACCTCAAAGCCACACCAGATGGAGGTGTAGTATTTTGTGGTGATGCCAGCGATGCATGGAGCCAAAACCCCGACCTAGAGCTGCCCGCCCAACAAGGGTGGATAGTAAAATTAGATGCGTGCGGCTGCCTTGTGCCGGGGTGCGACATCAACTGCGTTGTAGGATTAGAGGAGTTAGGAGTAGAGCCATTAGGGTTCTTCAAAGTGGGGCCTAATCCTGCGAGGGATTACATCAATATCTATCTGCGCCTCACCCCAACCCTCTCCGGTGGAGAGGGAGCAGCGTACCCCACTACTTCGACATTCGACATTCAGAATTCAACATTCGTTATTCATGACATGAATGGCA
>JBJXFP010000065.1:0-2986 GCA_046155615.1 Flavobacteriales bacterium
AACTATCTGTCAACCCTCAACTATTCGGATTGGAACAACGATGGCTTTGAGGACGTCATTGCATTTTATGACTATCCGCAGGAGTTGATGTTTTACACATGGAATGGAATGGAATTGGAATTGCAATTCACATGGCCCACCGTTGGCGAATTCATGCATGTTACTGAGGTAGAGACACAAGATGGTGATGCCGATCCGCAGTTTACTATTTCCGGTTCTCCTATTGCTAACCGTGTAGCATTGTTCGAGGTGTATCCTAACCTTGAGTTGAATTTTCAGGAACTGGATGAGAGCATATCATCGTGGGCTGATATACGCGTGGCCGACTTAGATGGTGATGGCTATACAGAGGTGATAACAGGTGGCAGCCGCAACCGCAGGTTGGCTTATTACCACAATCAGCAAGCAAGTTTCAGCGCACTGCAAACCATTGATTTCATTCCGGGTGCAAGCGATAACTTCAACATAGAAGTGCAGGATGCTGATGCCGATGGCGATATGGACATTGCTGCATTCAACTACGAAGGATCTTGGTTGATGCTGTACATGAATGATGGCAACGCACAGTTCACCCTTGAGTATGTGAACGTGCCTTATGAAGTAACAAGCTGGTTTGCGGCTGATGTGGATGCCGACCAGCGCATGGATTACTTTTTCCATGGCAACGGATCTTTAAATATGAAAATGTTGTGGGGAAGCGACCTCGACAATACACAGTTTCAGAATTTGGATTTCGGTAGCAATGATTTTTGGGGCATAAAGGCTATGGACTACGATCATGATAACGACCTGGACTTCGTGTTGAATGGAATTGATACAGACGGTAATGGCTTGCTGCAACTAAGGGTGAACGATGGCAGCGCTGATCCTCAAACATGGGCATACTTTGACATTGAATTACCGGAAGCTACTTTATCAATATCCAACGTATTCAGTAGCCTCGACTACAATGGTGACGGCTATGAAGATCTGATTTTTGATGACGGCACTACAGGCAATACTTATTTCATTCCTCTCACAAGTGCTGGCTTTGGCGCAATCACTCCTTTCCCATACACCGACTTTATGGGAGTGGATAAAACGCATGATGTGGACGGTGATGGCGACAAGGAATTTATTGCCAGATACAACAATCTGTATCATGTCTTCAATGAGACAGCACCCGGTGTATGGGAGTCAACTGGCATCTATTCAATCAATTTTTCTGGTCTATGGCTTTATGGATTCCAAAATTTTGATATGTCAGGAACTCCGGAAGTACTCACCGTTGATCAAGAAAATATTTACATAGATCGCCTTGTGCTATACCCCTTTGGCTGGTCATTCACCTCTGCCATTTTCTTAGATGAAAATGCAAACGGCCTGATGGATGGCAACGAAACGATAATGAACAATGCCTATGTAGAATTGGACGGCATGTACAACGCAGTTTACCAGGGCACAGGCACCTATTGGCTGCCTGCCCAGTCAGGCGCTTACACCGTATCGCCTCTCTATGATAACGAGGTGTGGCAGTTGACTACCGACAGTGCCTCTTATCTGTTGGATGTGAATACGGAAGAGGACATCCCGAATTATACCCTGCTGTTCGGACTGACTCCGCTGGGCACGGTAATGAGTGGAGAAATAAGCACAACGGCTTTTGGCTGGAGTTGCATACTCGATTCATTTACCAGTAGCACTGTGGTGCACAACACGGGCAACAGTTACATGTCAGGTGTGGTGCAATTGGAATTTGATAGTTCACTTGTGTCGGTCATCAACACAGAACCCATGGCCGACAGCATTGTGGGCAACACCATCTATTGGTCGGTGGATAGTTTGCTGCCATTGTCCACTTTTCAGTACGGAGCAGTTTTCACTCACCCGGGAGTAGAAAATATAGGAGAACTGGCAGAGTTTCACTCCTCCCTTTTTATCACCGATGAATTGTTGTTTGCTGATGATTATGCCGATGCGAATTTTGTAGAATGCGCATACGACCCTAACGACAAGCAAGCAATTCCCCAAGGATTTTCGCCCAACGGCTATGTGCTGGCCGATACTGCAATGGAATACACCATCCGTTTTCAAAACACCGGCAATGCACCCGCACAGGATGTCATCATAGCTGACCAGCTAAGTACTCACCTCGATGCTTCCAGCTTGCATGTACTTGGTGCATCACATCCCATGGTATTGCAAGTGGCTGATGACGGACTGGTGCATTTTCATTTTCAAAACATCATGCTGCCTGACTCCACAGCAGATTATATGGGAAGCATGGGCTATGTGAAATATGCTGTTGACATGATGCCTGCATTGTCGCCCGGCACCACCTTGCAAAACACAGCACACATTTTCTTTGATACCAATCCGCCTATTGTCACCAACACCACCCTCAATACCATCTACACCTGCGAGTGGCTGCACACTCCCGTGCTCGTTCATTATGACGACAGCTTGCTATGGGCACCCGTAGGTGGCATTGACTATACATGGTACCGCTACGGTTCTGAAATTACCATTGCGGATGGAAACACTTTCAATCCCCTGCTTCCGGGCGAATACACGGTGCTGGTGCAGTTCGAAGACGACTGCGAGGTGCTTTCAGAAATATTTTATTACCTCGTGGATGAGGTAGATGAGATAACAGCATCTGCGCGGGTGCATCTTTATCCAAATCCTGCGGGCGAACAGTTTTTGGTAGTGTCTGACCAGTTGATAAATGACATTACACTTTTTGATGCTATGGGCAGGGCGGTGTGCCAGCGCAATGTGTTTGCCTACAACTACTCGTTCAACGACTTGCCATTGTCACCCGGCCTCTATTTGGTGCAGGTATCCATGGGCGATTACCGCGAAACCTTAAGGCTGGTGAAGAAGTAACGCAGCTATCGCAGAAGCATTAATGTCCGGTGGCAATCAACAATAGCACGAACACTGGCCCAACATAGCCCACACCATGTGGCATTACTCAATATGCTGAAAAAGGCGATCCTTTTCT
>JBJXFP010000085.1:0-19795 GCA_046155615.1 Flavobacteriales bacterium
AAAAAAGGAAATTACTGATGGAGCACTCAAAGCACTGGCCCAACTTGACTGGAGTGGCAACGTGCGCGAATTCCGCAACGTGATGGAGCGCCTGGTGATACTCTCACCCAAAGCCATTGACGACAAACTGGTGAAGGCTAAGGCAGTGCCCAATTTTATATAGTCAACCACGTATCAATTCCCTTCTATCAACTTATACAGTTCATCCAACTTTGGTTGTAGGATGATTTCGATTCTGCGGTTCTTCGCCTTGTCGCTGGCATCAGCCGGGTGGTATTCGCTACGGCCCGAGGCGGCAAGTTTGGCCGGCTTCACGCTGCTGTTGGCTGTAATTATTTTCACCACCTCTGTTGCGCGCAGCACACTCAGCTCCCAGTTGTCTTTGGGGTGGTTGGCGCTGGTTATTTTGTCTGTGTCTGTGTGGCCTTCTACTATTATTTCCATATCGGCTTCATTCTCTATTGCCTTTGCCAAATCCACTATGGCCTTTTTGCCATTTGGATCTACCGCAGTGCTTCCTGATGCAAACAAGAGTTTCGCCTCCATGCTCACGTAAACCTTTCCATCCTTTTCAGTTACTGTGAGGCCTTTGTCTTTGAAGCCCAGCAGAGCGGCCTGCACTTTGGCGCGCAATGCCTCACTTGCTGCTTTCTGATCGGCAAGCAGTTTTTCCATTTCATCTACACGCTTTTGTTTGTCTTCCAACTCTTTGTTTGCGACATCAATGGAAGTTTGTTTTTCATTCAGGTTTTTCTCCAATGCCTTTAGCGCGTCTTCCTTTTTCTGCAAGGCTTCTTGGGTTTTATTCAGCTCATCCACCAATTTTTTGTTTTCGCCTGTGGCTTGTCCAAGCAGTTCGCTGCTCTTGCGCGAGAGTATGTCGTTCAACTCATTCACCTTGTCATATTGGTTGCGCAGTTGGCGGTAATCTTTGCCCATCTCTGCGGTATCAGCCTGTAGCTCTTTTATGCTTTCGTCCTTCAGCCCGCTGGCGGTGTTCAGCTCTTTTATTTCTGCGTTCAGTGTTTCATTGCTTTTGCGCAAGGCTTCGTTGTCTGCTTCAGCATTCATCTTGCGATCTTCCATCTCGGTGTATTTGCGGTGCGACACACAGCTATGCATGCTCATGGTGGCAATGGCTATCAGGGCAATGGATATTTTCTTCATGTTGTTGTTATTTTGAATCATGCGCAAGATGCCTGCAATAAAAAAAGCGATGATTGGAATCATCGCCTTTTGTTCACGGGTGGTTGTGTAGTAGGAATTTCTTTAACTGATCCACCCCAACACCTCATCCAACTGCACCGCAGGTATTTCAAGTTTGTTTTTCTTTCTGTATTGATTCAGATTTTGATGCACCACTGTTGGCTTTGCTTCTTTCAATTTCTCAATACTGTCATATCCGGCTCTTATGATATGCTCAGCCCATATCTCCGGTATACCCAGTGCGATATACTGTGATGGATCAGGGCCGGTTTCAAATTTCTCAGGGCGCATCTGCGGGAAAAAGAGCACCTCTTGAATAGTTTCATTGTTGGTGAGAAACATTACCAAGCGATCGATACCTATACCCATGCCCGATGTAGGTGGCATGCCATATTCCAATGCCCGCAAAAAATCCTGATCTATGAACATGGCTTCATCATCACCTCGCTCTTGCAGTTTCAGTTGTTCTTCGAATCGTGCACGTTGATCTATCGGGTCGTTCAGTTCGGTGTAAGCATTGGCCACTTCTTTTCCATTTATCATCAGTTCAAATCGCTCTGTAAGATTCGGATCACTGCGATGCCTTTTGCACAAGGGCGACATCTCTATAGGATAATCAGTAATAAAGGTGGGCTGAATAAAATTTCCCTCGCACTTCGCACCGAATAGTTCATCTATCAGCTTGCCTTTACCCATCGTTGCATTTACCTCTATACCAAGGGTAGTGCAGAATGCTGCGAGTTCTGCCTCGCTTTTGCCTGTGATGTCAAAGCCGGTGTATTGCTTGATGGCTTCGGTCATGCTGATGCGCAGGAAGGGTTTGCCGAAATCAATCTGCTTGTCGGCAAACGTTACAGTGGTAGTGCCGATCGCAGTGTTGCACACGTGCTTTAGCATGGCTTCCGTGAAGTCCATCATCCAGTGGTAGTCTTTGTAGGCTACATAGATTTCCATCACGGTGAACTCAGGATTGTGTGTGCGGTCCATTCCCTCGTTCCGGAAGTTTCTGCTGAATTCATACACCCCATCGAAGCCGCCAACGATGAGTCGCTTTAGATATAACTCATTGGCTATGCGCAAATACATGGGCACATCGAGCGCATTGTGGTGGGTGATGAAAGGCCTTGCGGTTGCACCTCCCGGTATAGGTTGCAGCACAGGTGTATCCACTTCCAAATAGCCTTTGGCATTAAAAAAATCACGCATGGCATTGATGATTTTGGTGCGCGTGATGAAGGTTTCTTTCACCTTCTCATTCACCACCAAGTCCACATAACGCATACGGTAGCGCAACTCGGGATCGGTAAACGCATCGTGAATATTTCCATCGGCATCAGTCTTTACCACAGGCAATGGTTTGATGGATTTGGCAAGCAGTATAAGTGAAGTGGCATGAACCGAGATTTCGCCCATCTTGGTGGTAAATACTTTACCGGTAACACCTATGAAGTCGCCAAAATGAAGCAGGTGCTTTACTACTTCTTTGTAAAATGTTTTGTCTTCACCCGGGCACACAGAATCAATATTGACGTACACCTGAATTTTGCCCGTGGAGTCCTGCAAGTGTGCAAAGCTGGCCTTGCCCATATCGCGCATGCCTTGCAGGCGACCAGCTATGGTTACTTCTTTCCCCTCTTCGTATTTAGAAATGATTTCTTGAGCAGTGCTGGTGGTTCTGAATTCCGCAGCGGGAAATGGATCAATGCCCAATGCTCGCAGCTTATCAAGCGCTTCTCTTCTTACAATTTCTTCTGGTGATAGTTGCTGTAACATGGGCGCAAGTTAAATGGGTGACATGCTCTGCATAAGGCCGTGATTACTCCCGCCAACATTTGGCCAACTGCTTCTGTTGCCCTGACATGCGTCTTTGACTTGAAACAATTCCACTTTTTTTTCTACCTCATCTGTATGCGCTGGGTTCACCTTTGGCGTTGTAACCGCATGGTTGAAGTAATCACCACAAAAAAAGACAGCAAAATCAAAATATTCTCATCACCTGCGAGGGTATGAACTTTTACTATGTTTGGCACCCTTGAAAAAAAAGCCCCTGCGTTGAGGCCAATGGCCCACCCGAACAAATTCAAAAATTCCTATAACAAGAACAATCATTTAATTTCAAAAATCAAAGTGTTATGAGCAATAAAAAAAGCAGCAACTTCAGTTCTATCTTTCCGTTCATCGCCATCCCTGTAACTGTCGTGGTTGGTGTGGTTATTTACCTCAAATTGCTGGGAAGTCCGGCCAATTTTCAGGGTTATGATCCTAACAAGACCGATTACACCACAGAACAATTAGATGAAATACGCGCCAAAGAACACCCCGTTAAAACAGGTATCCGTTCGTGGTATGGTACCATTTACAAAGGTGGCATCATTGTGCCGTGCCTCATTGCTACCCTCCTCACGGTACTCATATTTTTTGTAGAAAGAATGGTAAGTATGATGCAGGCCAGAGGCAGCGGCAACGTGACCAACTTCGTGCGAAACATTCGCGGATTGTTGCAAAACAACCAGGTGGATCAGGCTATTGCGCTTTGCGATAAGCAGCGCGGCAGCATAGGTAATGTGATGAAGAGTGGCCTGCAGAAATACAAAGCCTTAGAAACTGAACAGCACATGGACAAAGACCAGAAGCTTGAATCGTTGAAGCAGGAAATAGAAGAAGCTACAGCACTGGAACTCCCAATGCTCTCTAAAAACTTAGTGATACTTTCTACCTGCGCCTCACTGGGAGTGTTGATTGGTCTTATTGGAACGGTAATGGGTATGATTAAGGCTTTCCAGTCTATGAGCAGCAGTGTCCCAGACCCGGCCACTCTTTCATTGGGTATCTCAGAGGCACTTGTAAACACATTCCTTGGCATTCTCGCTTCAGCATTGGCTATCATTTTCTTCAACTTCTTCAGCAACCGCGTGGATCAAATGACCTACAGCATTGATGAAGCAGGCTTCTCTGTGGCGCAAACATTTGCACAGAAGCATTGATTTCTTTTTTCTGAAATAAAGTGCCTCCACAGTCAGCATAGCTGACATGAAATGGGTGCACGCTAAGTAAGTATTTACAACAACAAGAAAAGAAAGAAAACAATGGGAAAACTCAAGATGCCGAAAGGCTCACCTACTACAGATATGACACCGCTGGTGGATCTGGGGTTTCTGCTGGTTACCTTCTTCATGCTCAGCGCCAAGTTTCGCGTGGCAGAGCCTGTGGTAACTGACCCGCCCTACGCAGCCACCACCGATGAGATACCTGAGCACTACGTAATGGTAACCGTAAGCAAGGAAGGAAAAGTATTCTTCGACATGTCAGGCAAGGCTGTGCGACAAAGCATGCTCGAACTGATGGCCGAAGAAAAATACCCCACCCTCGGCAATCTAAATGAAGATCAGGTAAACCGATTTCTGGGTCTTGGCTCCTTCGGTGTGCCCGTGGCACAGTTGCCTGCATACTTGGATGCTGACGAAACCGTGCGTGAACAAATGAATGCAACAACAGCAGGCATACCGATAGATTCACTGAACAATGAGTTGGCCGATTGGATATCATTCGCATTCAAAGCATTTGTGGCCGATGCACGCGACAAAGGCTGGAGCGATGCCAAAATAAAAGCGGACGGATTGTGCTATGCCATCAAAGCGGACGGCAACACTGACTACAAGAAGGTGGAAGATGTGATAGACGTATTCAGGAAAATAAACATCTTCAAATTCAACATGGTAGCAAACATGGAGAAAGACGAAGGCCTGCGCGCAACACGCGATGAACAAAACAAATGATCGACACGGCTGCGATTTTTTTTAGAACAGACAAACAAATAAGCAAACAACAATGGCAGAAATAATACAGGGTGGCGGCCATGAGAAAGGCGGGAAGAAAAGGCCCAAGAAGGGACATGTTCACATTGACATGACTCCTATGGTGGACTTGGCCTTTCTGCTTGTGACCTTCTTCGTGCTGGCCTCATCACTTACCAAACCCAAGGTGCTCGAAATTGTATATCCAAAAGAAGTAGAAGATGAAAAGGATATCACAAAACTGAATCTGAACCTTGCTACAACCCTTCTACTGGGCAAGAAGGATACAGAAATATTTTACTACACCGGAGCTTTCGATCCTGATACCACCAAACTCATCCTCACTGATTTTTCGAAAGATGGTTTTCGCAAATTGATGCTTGACAAAAACAAAGATGTGATAGCTGCCTACGACAAATTGCTGAAAGAATATGAAGGCAAGGTGACTGAAGGAGATACAACATACAAGCGCAAGGCCATTGAAGTATTTGATAGCAAAGATGCGCCATTCGTGGTGGTGAAAACCATTGATGAAACGCCCTATAAGAATGTGGTGAACGCACTGGATGAATTGAACATCTGTGATGTGAAGAAAAGGGCAGTGCAGGACATGGGCGAAAGTGAAGCAATATCGGTGCGCATGAAATCAGACGAACTCGGATTGAAAGATTCAAGAAAATAAAATGAACCGGGGAAAAGCTGGCGGGTAACAACTGCAAGCGTTCAACCAAAAAATTCAAAGCCATGTTAACAACCATCATAGTAATACTTGCGCTGGCGGCCATCATCGCCCTCATTGGTTTCGACCTCAGTTTCAACAATGTGGTAACCAGTGATCGCAACGATTTGGTGTTCGAAACCAAAAACAAAGAATATGGCGCATACAAAATTCGCAAACAGAACGGATGGGTAGTAGGCATAGCTCTGCTCACCGTAACTGCATTGGCTATTGGCGGCACCGGAATTCCGGTTTGGTATGCAGCCCTTGTACCGCCTGAACCACCCAAACCCAAAGAGGTGCCCAACGAAATGTTTGAACCACCGAGTGCTGACAAAGAAGAACCACCACCACCGCCACCACCGCCCCCACCACCTCCGCCACCGCCTACGGTGAAGCAAATACAATTTACAACCATTGAAATAGTGGAAGAAGAAGTGGAAACTCCTCCCTCGCAGGAGAAGATAGATGACACACAAGTGTCTAAGGACACCAAGGAAGGTACAGATGACCTGACTCCTCCAAAGGAAGATGACAAACCGAAAATTGACGAAGAAGAAGAGAAGGTTTTCAAATTCGCACAGGAGATGCCAAGCTATCCTGGTGGTGATGCCGCACTGATAGCCGAGATAAAATCATACATCACCTATCCTGAAATGGAGAAGGAAAACAACATTGAAGGCACCGTGTACATCTCGGTAGTAATTCAGTCTGACGGCTCCATTACCGATGTGCAGGTGGAGCGCGGAGTGCTTGGCGGACCCAACCTGGAAAAAGAAGCACTGCGTGCCGTGAAGAAAATATCTAAGAAATTTTCACCCGGTAAAAACAACGGAAAGCCTGTGAAGGTGAATAGAAAAATTCCAGTGGTGTTCAAGCTGCAAGGCTGATACAACATAGAGAATGTAGATATTGAAAACCGCTCCTGCTTAACAGCAGTGGCGGTTTTTTCTTTTTGGATCAGGCTCAGGACTCAGTGAAAATTGGAACTCAACCCTTTTTGCGCAGCGAATAATACCAACCACTTGCACACCACAAAGGCAGGCGTTGTGCAAGGCGGTTGTCAGCATGTGCTATACGATGTAGTGAGATGAAGGGTGTATAGGTTTCTAATATAGGTGAAAACACAAAAGCCTTTTCGATTGTGCTCAGTTCAAATTCCAACTCATGTGCATCAGTTTCAATTTGCCTGCGGGTAAAAAAATTGACGTGTGGATCTATCTCCTGATTCAGTGCATAGGGTTCCTTTTTTCCAAGCAGCTTTTTTACTTTTCCTATAAAGCCATTCAGCCCCAATTTGCGCATGAGGTAGAGCGGCTTCATAGCCATTTCGAAAGGGCCACGCCCGTTGGGTATAGTGATGAGCACAATGGCATCGGCCTTCATGCGCGCAGCCAGATCGCGCAATATTTCCTTGTAGCCGGGTATGTGCTCCAGCACTTCTGTGAAGATGATGAAGTCGAATGGCGCCACATCAAAATCGCCAAGGCGACTGAAAGTAACTGACACATTGCTGAAAGTATTGCGGCTGTTTACCAGATCAATATTGGGCTGGTACATATCAATGCCTACTACCACAGAGTTCTCAATAGTGCCAAGGGGAATGGTGATGTTGCCGGTGCCGCAGCCCACATCCAATATGCGCACTGTGCTTCCATCATTTTTTCTGCGTTGGTTTATCTGCTTCACTAACCAATGCAGACGCTCCATGTGCACAGGGTAGTGCTTGTATTCGGTGTATGCAGTAAGGTCGGTACCGGGCCAGTTCAGCGAGCGCTGGTAGTTCATGCCTTGCGGAATTTTTTTATCAGCCTAACGGCAAAGGGTGGCAACACATCGTTGGCAAAGTTTACCATGCCATTGAAGACCTTCATCTTGCCACTATCTTGTCCTTTGCGCGCAGTGAAGGTGGTAGTGACCCGTGTGCGGTTCTCAGGGCTTATCTCCTCAGCGGGGCGACCATTGGTATAGTAATACAGTGCTAGCGAACGCCTGCTGCGCCCTTCGGGACAGGTGAGTGCATCAGGGTGGCCATGCCACGAATAGTCGGTGGTGCTGAATATGACCATGCGATTGAAGAGCGGTGCAAAGCGCACAGCGCACTTGCTCATGTCGCGCTCCCACAGCTCAAAATATCCGCCATATTCTTCCTTCCAGTCTTCATTCAGATACACCAGCACGTTGATGCGCCTGTCTAAGTTCATGTGCCTGTGTTTGTGAAAGTCCACATGCACTTTCAGAAATCCGCCAGGCTTTATCTGGTGGTAGCCTCCTCCTTCTAAGTAGGGGTCAGGTATCAGTGCTTCTTTTATTCCCGTCAGGTTTTGCAAAAATTCCAGAAAGGGCTGCGAATTGAGCAAGTGAACCAGCTCGCGGGTTTTCTGACCAAGCCTTCCTTCGCCTTTCGATGCGAATTTGTTCTCGTTCGGATTCACATAGTTGATGTCAGTACCACTGCCCAGTTCAGGAAATTCTGCTGCCATGTTGCGCAGCGTATCTGCATCAAAAAAATCTTCGAAAGAGATGTAAGGAAAAGGAGCTGCACTGATGTACTGCTGCGATTGCTGCCGGCCCAGTTCAGGTAGATCATCTATTGGCTGCTTGAAAAAACTCATAGTGTGTGGTTGCGTTCTGTTGCTGAATTTTACACGGGCGAAGCTATGTGAACCTGATCATATTAACACGAGTTTGCAATCAACTCTGTAGCCAACGTTCAGCATGTTGTGGCCGAATGGATACATTCGCCCGCCCACTGATACTGCGGGCAAAAACCTGCGTCAAGTCACCAACCATTTTTTCTACAGAAACAATAAAAAACGCACTGCAACTATGTCGTATAACAAGATAAACATCGCCACTGGCTGGGTGGTGTGGGCCATTGCCACTGTTGTTTACATGCTTACCCTTGAGCCTACAATGCCCTTCTGGGACTGTGGCGAATTCATAGCCTCGGCCAACAGGCTTGAGGTTGGGCACCCACCCGGAGCGCCCCTGTTCATGCTCATCTCAAGGCTATTTACTGCTGGTGCTACGGGCGATGGTATTCCTTATATGATGAATCTTATCAGCGGACTTTCATCCAGCTTCACCATTCTTTTTCTGTTTTGGACCATCACACACATGGCCAAAAAATTAGCTGACATTGATGGCGGGCTTTTCACCAAAGGAAAATTGATTGCTGTGATAGGTGCCGGTGCCATCGGTTCGCTGGTTTATAGCTTCAGCGATACCTTTTGGTTCAGTGCAGTGGAGGCTGAGGTGTATGCCATGTCATCACTATTTACCGCAGTGGTCTTCTGGGCCATACTGAAGTGGGAAGCCGTGGTGGACGAGGGTGGTGAACTGCGATGGGTTATTCTCATAGCCTATCTCATGGGCTTGTCCATTGGTGTGCACTTGCTCAATTTGCTTGCTATACCGGCCATTTGTTATGTCTACTATTTCAAAAAACATCAGTTCAGTTGGTGGGGCGTTATCCTCACAGGAGTTGTTTCTCTGGTATTGCTGCTCATGATCAATTCGGGCATCATTATCTGGTTTGTGCAGTTGGCTGGTAGCTACGAGCTGGCCTTTACCAATGCCATGGGCGCACCATTCAATGTAGGTGGAATAACTTATGCACTGCTCATTGCAGGCTTTTTTGTTCTGGCCATCTGGAGCAGTTACAAGGAAAAAAACAACCGCCTCGACTACATAGTGATCGGTCTCATGCTATTCATTTTGTTGTTTCCCAAAATTGTTTTGTTCTTCTCCTCAGGTGCTAAGTTCAGCATTGGTGCGGTGCTGTTGTGGTTGATCATTCTGGGTGTGGTAGTAGGTGTAGTGCGCTTCATACAGATGCGCTCGCGGGTGATATGGAATACACTGCTTGTGGGTTCTGTTGTTGCCATTCTTGGCTATACATCATTTGCCACCATCATCATTCGTTCGCAGGCCAATCCGCCCATGGACGAGAACAATCCTGAAAACCTTTTCTCGCTACTCTCATACCTCAACCGCGAGCAGTATGGCGACCGTCCGCTATTGTATGGGCAGTACTTCAATACCCCGCAGGACATGAAAGAGCCCTACCGTGATGGCGCGGATGTATGGGTAAAATCTTACAGCGTGCGCGAGACGAAAAAGAACAAACTGATACTCTCGAGCAGAGCACAATACGAGGCGCAGCAATACATAATTAAACACCCTGAACAACAACTGCAGCTTGTGGAGGAGTATATAGAAAGTGGAGAGAAAAAAGGTAGCCTGCCCAATTATGACGAGCGCTACTGCGGAATATTTCCGCGCATGCATAGCGGCCAGGCCAACCACATAGCAGACTATAAACTGTGGAGCAACTACCGCGACTGGAACAAAGGTGAAAAAGAACAAAAGAAAATAAGTGACACAGAACAGAACATTGCCCAGTTAGAAGGTGCATTGAACTACTACGCACGCACAGGCAGAATGCCGCAGGGCTTAGATATGGATTTGAACACAGCACTTCGCTCTCTCAACAGACTACAGGAGAAAATGGTACCCTCGGTAAGCGAAGATTTCCGCTACTTCACCAGCTACCAATGTGGATGGATGTATTTCCGCTACTTCATGTGGAATTTTGCCGGAAGGCAAAATGACAAGCAGGGACACGGCAACTTCAACGAAGGGCAATGGATAAGCGGTGTGAAAGCGATTGATGAAGAACGGGTTGGAAACCGCGACAGCCTTACCGACATGGAAAAGGAAAACAAGGGCCTTAATACCTATTACTTCCTGCCATTGGTGCTGGGGTTGATTGGGCTTGTGTTTCAATTATTGAGGCATCCCAAAGATTTTTCAGTAGTGGGCATGCTCTTCTTCCTCACAGGTATGGCCATTGTTATTTATCTGAATCAATCACCTCAGCAACCGCGTGAACGAGACTACGCCTATGCCGGATCATTCTATGCATTTGCAATATGGATAGGCCTCGGCATCTATGCACTTTACCACGCTGCGCTGAACATGAGTATGAAAACATTTGGCATACTGGCGGGCATGACCCTTGGCGGCTCTATCGTAGTAGCATTGGTAGAGGCCATTGCAAGCGACAGCAGTGCTTTTGGTTATTCACTCATTTTCATGAGCATTGTGGTGTGTGTATTGTTTGCAATAGCCGCAGTGCTAAATCAATCCATGCGGGGCGACACACCTGCAAAAGCTTTGATTGCAGTTGCTCTGGCGCTGCCGGTGCCTGCCCTACTGCTTGCCGAAAACTATGATGACCACGACCGAAGCGGAAGAGAAACCGGTATAGCCATGGCCACCAACTACCTTGAATCATTGCAACCCAATGCCATCATCTTTACCAATGGTGACAATGACACATTCCCGCTGTGGTATGCACAGGAAGTAGAAGGCATAAGAACTGATGTGCGCGTGGTGAACCTCTCACTGCTCAATACTGACTGGTATATAGATCAGATGAAACGCAAAGCATACCTGAGCGAGCCGGTGCCATTCAAGATGGCAGAACAGTATTACCGCCAGGGCACACGCGATGTGATGTATCTGGATTCTGATGAAAAAGATAGAGGTTATGTACCAGTGCAGCAGGCGTTGGACACTTTGCTTGACAATACCAAATTTGTAGACACCGGTCGCAATAAGATCAATTACCTCGGCACACACAAGTTCAGCATGGAGGTGCCCGCTGAAGTGGCCGAGCAATACCGTAACCAATTGCACGAAGGCGATAGCCTTGTTTCCAAAATAGAGTGGGCCATGGTGGACAGCCGCGGCAAAGCCAGACCCTACATTACCAAAGCACAAATGATGGTCCTCGATCTATTGGCCAACATGGACTGGAACCGCCCGGTGTACTTCGCAGTTACTACAGGTGGTGATGCGTACATGGGCCTGGAGCGCTACTTCCAACTGGAAGGATTGGCCTACAGACTAACACCCATACTGCACAAGAAAAGCGACAACCCCAATTTAGACGGAGGCATCGGCACCAACCTTATGCAAGAAAATATGATGACCAAATTCCAGTGGGGAAATATGGATACCGGAGATATTTATCTGGACGAAAACAACCGCAGAATGACTACCAATCTGCGCCTGCAATTCAACCACCTGGCCGAACAACTGATAACCGAAGGCCGCATGGAAGAAGCAAAGGCAGTGCTCAACAAATCGCTGGCGGTGATGCCGGAACGCAACGTGCCTTATGAGCAACCACAGATAATGTGGCAGGTAGCTGACCTGCTCTATCAGGCAGGTGACAGTGCACAGGCTTTGGCATTGAGCAAGCGCCTGCACCAACTGAACGAGCAGCAGGTAGCATTTTTCGAATCGCTGGAAGATGTGCGCAAGGCTGACGACCCTGATCGTTATCTCGCCAATGTGCAACGACAGTCTGAAATAGAGCGTGATGTAATTACTGCATTGCAGATAAGCGACCGTCTGCAAATGATGGCAAGTGAATTTGCACCTGATGACCCTGAAGTGGAAACCATGCGTAATTATGTATATGAAAAAATGCCTGAGTTCGGCTTAGAGCCTTATGACGAGCAAATGAAAAAACGTGAAGAACAAATGATGCGTATGCGCATGCAACAAGATAGCGCACGAAAAACTTTGCCCGTGACACTTGATGAAAAAGGACTGTCTCCGAAAGGCAAGTAGAAAAAAATAATCATAAATAAAAAAGGCAATCCGCCCCGAAAATTAGGGGCGGATTCTTTTTTCTCTTAAGTGAAGCACGGATAATTATGCTGTACTCCTTTTCCTACATTAGCCACCCACACCCGCATGGCAAGGCTCAAGTACAAATTCAATCCGCGCACACTCAACTTTGAGCAGATAAGTCTTGGGTTCAGAGACTACGCGCTGGCAGGGTTGCGTTATCTATTCTCAGGTCTTGTAATTGGTTCTATTGGTGTAGTCATCTACGCCACATTTTTCAAAGACCCTGAAACAGCCCGGTTGGATCGCGAGGTTACATTTCTGAAAAGACAAATCAAAGGACTGAATAGCCAGATAGACACACTTGAATATTTCGCACAAGAACTGCAAGACAAGGATGACAATGTGTACCGCAGCATATTCGGTGCTGACCCCTATCCTGAACACATGCGCAAAGGCGGAGTGGGTGGCTCTGATCGCTATAGCAACATGAAAGGCTATGCAAGCAGCGAAGGAATAATTGAAACACAAAAAAGAATATCCAGGCTGCAACGATCATTGGTAGCTCAGAGCAAATCGTATGAAGAGCTATACCAGTTAGCCAATGCACAGGAAGAAATGTTGCAAAGCATTCCTGCTATACAACCCGTGAGCAACAAAGATTTAAAAAGACTTGCATCCGGTTTTGGCATGCGCATACACCCTATATACAAGATTGCCAAAATGCACACGGGCCTCGACTTCACTGCTGATATAGGCACCGAGATATATGCCACCGGTGATGGCGTGATAGAAGCAATAGACAGCAAACTCTCGGGCTATGGCCACCACGTAATCATACAGCATGGCTATGGCTACCAGACACTCTATGCACACATGAGCCATGTAAAAGTGCGTGTAGGTGAAAAAGTAAAACGCGGCCAGATAATAGGCTACGTGGGCAACACAGGCACATCAACCGGGCCGCACCTGCACTACGAGGTGATGAAGAATGGAGAAAAAGTGGACCCCGCATTTTACTTCTACAGCGACATTACACCAGCTCAGTACGAAGACTTGCTGAAGCGCGCTGCCAATGCCAACCAGTCGTTCGACTGATGCGCAATGCGTTTTGAAACAGGAAGGCAGGTTTGGAATGTTTCCAAATAATCAATGTTCGCGCACTACTAACTGAGCAGCAAAATTTTCGATGATCTCTTTGCGGTTGGCTTCTGCACGGACCATTTGTAACGATTGCATTGCGTTCCGGTAATACCTGCTCATTTCCATTTCCAGCATTTGTTGCAAACCAAGCGCTTCGAATATTTCCAACACGGCCTGCACTTTTTCTTTTGGCTCATCACGCTGGCCACTGTACTTGCTTAGCACAATCAACTGCTTTTCATCAGCCAGTTCAAATGCCTTGATGAGCAAAAAAGTTTTTTTGTCCGAGATGATGTCACCACCAGTTTGTTTGCCCACTTTGTTGCCGTCACCAAAGGCATCTAAATAATCATCCCAAAGCTGGAACATGATGCCCAGATTTTCGCCAAAATCATAAACGTGCTTTTGGTCAGCCTCATCAGCACCGGCTATCAATGCGCCCAGCTCCATGGCTCCACCCAGCAGCACAGCCGTTTTCAACCTGATCATCTCCATGTACTGCGGTAGTGTTACATCTGTTCGCATTTCGAAATCCATGTCCCACTGCTGGCCTTTGCATACATCCATAGCTGTTTTGGAAAAAAGTACAAGCGCTTGCCTGAGATATTTATCCGGAGCTTTGCAAAGCAGTTGATAGGCTTGTATGAGCATTGCATCACCGCTGAGTATTGCCGTGTTCACATCCCAATGCTCATGCACCGTTGGCCTTCCTCTGCGCAGCGGTGCGCGGTCCATTATATCATCATGCAGCAATGTGAAATTGTGAAATACCTCGATGGACAAAGCAGGATACACCGCATCGTCTATATCATCTGTAAAAAGATTGGCAGCCATCAGTGCCAGCACCGGCCTTATTCTTTTGCCACCGGCCTGCATGGTGTAATTAACGGGTTGCAGAATGGCTTCATCTCCATTCACGCGGCAGAAGCCGTCTATCTTTTCTTGAATACGTGCCTGCAGTTCGGTGGTGGAGTGCATGGGCGCAAGGTATTGGTGCATGCGCATTGAGCACTTAAGTTGGCCACCACTTTTGCAGCAGCATAGCTGCTGCTGCTATTTCAACTCCTGATGTCCTTTCCAGCCCCAAACTCATTCACCAGTTTAGAAGAATTGGCTCAGGGCTGTTTGCTTCTAATTGACAAACCATTAGGCTATACCAGCTTCGATGTGCTGAACCGCATCAAAGGTTTTGTACGAAACAACTTCAGCATTGCGCCCAACGAACATGGCCATGAGCAGCGATTTAAGATTGGCCATGCAGGCACTCTCGATCCCCTTGCCACGGGACTGCTGGTGGTGTGCACAGGCAAGTACACCAAGCGCATAGACGAATTTCAGGGTGGTGAAAAAGAATACACTGGCATCATCACCTTTGGCCAAACCACTCCGAGCTACGATCTGGAAACAACACCGGAAGGCAACTATCCCACAGCACACATTACCCGCGAATCGCTGGAGCAGGCCGCCATGACTTTTGTTGGTGAAATATGGCAAAAGCCTCCCATCTACAGCGCCAAGCAAGTGGACGGCAAGCGGGCTTACCATGCAGCGCGCAAGGGCCAGACCATCATCATGGCAGCCGTGCCCATAGTGGTTGATGCGTTCGAAATAACCAGCTTTGATCTTCCACATGCTGCATTCCGCATACGCTGCTCCAAAGGCACCTACATACGCAGCATAGCGCATGATGTAGGGCAAAAGCTGGACAGCGGCTCGCACCTCAGCGAGTTGCGCAGAACCCGGAGCCGCCCATTTGACGTGACCGATGCCCTAACCCTGCCCCAATTGATGGAAAAACTGCAGCAGATGACCACGCTACCCTTACAGCCATAAGGTTTCCAAAACTTTCCCTTTACAAAGGGTTTTGAAAAGATTACATTCGCGCCCCATTTTTAAATTCCTACTATATTGATTTCCATGATGAAACTGGGCCAGTTTCGATACAAACTGCCCGAAGAGCTGATAGCCTCTTACCCCGCAAGATTCCGTGATGAAAGCCGCATGATGGTGGTGCACCGTCAGTCAGGCAAAATCGAACACAAAATGTTCAAGGACATTTTAGAGTATTTCGAAGAAGGCGACATCATGGTAAACAACAACAGCCTTGTCAAGCCATGCCGCCTATATGCAAACAAAGAGAAAACCGGAAGCATAGTAGAAGTATTCATGCTGCGCGAACTCAATGAGCAAAGCCAACTGTGGGACACCGTGGTAGAGCCTGCTCGCAAAATCCGTATTGGCAACAAACTCTACTTTGGTGAGAATGATGAATTAGTGGCCGAGGTGATTGACAACACCACCAGCAAAGGCCGCACTCTGCGATTCCTCTACGATGGCACGCACGAAGATTTCATAAACACCATCTATCGCCTTGGCGAAATGCCTGTGCCTAAATACATAAACCGCCCGGTGGAAGAAGGCGATACACAATGGTACCAAACTATGTTTGCCAAAGTGCCGGGCAGTGTGCAGTCGCCAACGGCAGGCCTGCACTTCAGCCGCGAGCTTGTGAAACGCTGCGAGATAAATGGAATAGATCTAACTGAACTTACCTTCCATATCGGGCTGGGCACATTCAAGCAAGTGGAGGTAGAAGACCTGACTAAACACAAGATGGAAAGCGAGCAATGCATAATCAGCGAAGAATGTGCAAATGCTGTGAACAAAGCGATAGCCGGTGGACATAAGGTGTGTGCTGTAGGCAATACAGTACTGCGCGGATTGGAGAGCAGCGTAAGCACCAGCAACACCATCAAGCCTTATGATGGATGGGTGAGTTCATTTATCTACCCGCCTCACGAGTTTAAGGTGTGCGATGCGTTCGTTACCAACTTTCACCAGAGCGAAAGCGCACTGCTGATGTGTGTGACTGCCTATGGGGGATACGACCTCATCATGCACGCTTACAACGAGGCCATCAAAAACAAATACCGCTTCCTGTGCTATGGTGATGCCATGCTGATATTGAATTCTTAAATCAGATATTGTTTCATAATGAAAAAGACGCTCCGTTATAGAGCGTCTTTTTTTATCCGGTAAAATGTCTGAGTCGGCCTGGGTTTATTTCAATGCAAACTCGCACTTCCATCTGATAGATCGGGAAGAGGTATAGCACAAAGGTATCAGCAAGGTATGGCAACGCAGAGGCGGGTGAACTCCAATCCTCTTCTTGACTTTATGCACTTCCCGTTTTTGTCCATCTTCCACTTGTTGTGTGTTGGCGTTTTGCCATCATTACCCGTCAGTAAAATGGCAATGCCGGTATGCGCCCAGGTGCCTTGTATGTCTTCCTTGTTTTGCGGATCGCTGTTGTCCACATAGTGAAATGTGAAGTCCTCATTCAATGTCAATTGCACCGTGCGCTGAGTGGTCTTTTCAGCATCGCAATTGCATGTGCCATACACTCCTGCATTTACTTCTTTAGAAACATCGTAGCTCCTGAATGAGCAGATAGCAACGACACACAGCAGCAGCAATATCACTTTTCCCGTTTTCATGTTATTGTGGTTTTTGTTTGTTGGAAATTGTTTCTCATATGCAATGCAGTGCATAACAGTAAGTGCGTTAAAGATATAACAAACCTTCTACTTATGCACGGTTCGACAAGGTCACCAAGTATCATTTCAGTGCAAACTCGCACTTCATTTCATAGCGCAGTTTTATTTTCTCGAATTGGGGTGATGCAACATTGGCGCTTTCGTAGTCATTGAATCCATAATTCGATTCTAATGCGCGCTGGCTTATCCCATTGCTAAGGCCACTTACATCCGAGTAATAACTGTCTTCCACTTCCTGTATAAGCAATGCCTCGCCCAATTGTTCGCCAATGCTTTGGGCCAGGTAAGTGGCTTTGTCTTTGCTGGCTTGCAGGGCATTGGTCTTTACCTCTTTGCGCAGTTTTTCCATATCGCTGTGCGATGTCTTGCTGATGTAGAAATTCTGCATGGCATCATCCGTAAGGCCTGCCACTATCTGGTCCAGCTTTTCGGTGCTGCTAACCATGACCGTGTAGGTAATGGTGGCAAAGACATCCGTGTTGTGCCTGCGATTGTACCACCACCAATAGTTCCATTGTTCGTTGCCCGCATAGCCTGCGGTGCTGATGTTGCTGTCAGCAATGCCCGCTGTTTTGCACAGCGCGAGAAAGTCTGTCTTGACACCTTCTATAGCTACTTTCTTTCCATTCTTCATGTACTCTTTCAGGGTGAAGGTCATGTAGATTTCATTGGGGACTACTTCCATTTCTGCACTGCCGGTTACTTCTATCTTCTTTGTTTTTTTTGACTTGTGGCCGCCACCTCCGCAGGAGAACAGCAGCATGGAAAGGCAGGTGATGAGTGTGAACAGGATGATGTTGTTTTTCATAATGATGGGGTTTGATATGCGAATGTAGTGGGGTGGTACAGAGGAAGGGAAAGAGGGTTCAGATGGCTGTAACTTGGCTGGAAGACGAGATGAAATCGAAATCACTATATGTTGAACGATAATTTCATGACGCAGACAAACACTAAACGAGTATGTCGTCTGGTATGAAGAACTGGTCGCTATAGTTAACCTGCTTAATCCTTCCTTTGCTCGTGCTATGAACAATAGATTTTAATCTCTCCTCTATTTGGTCCAAATTCCCATTACCCTGAAGATGAACCTTGCCCTGGAAGCCTGATATTATTCCTTTATCCACTAATCGATTATAGTTAGGAAACGAATAGCCAATGATTACAAGTTGATGGGTTTTTGATAGAATCTGATTTGCACGTAATCTGCTCCAATAGGGTAATGAACTTTCATCATTTTCCCATGCAAAATGCAAGTGATTGAAATACGATGTTCTGCCTGAAAAAATTACTCGTTCAAAGAATTTTGAAAACTCATCCAGTGACATAGAAGGCTTGAAGAGATAATCTTTATTCTCCTTGTCTAAAGCAAAATCGCAGCAACCATTTACTCTTGTAATGAAGCCCTTTGTTGTATCCATCGCTTGCTCCGCATGTTCAATTTTCCATGCCGTCAATTTCATTACCTCAGGATGCTTCAGTTTTAAAATGGTAGATAGAAGCATTTCAAATTGAATGTCATAATTCCATGTGATAATGCGAATCTTGGAATTGTCAAGACTTGATAAATGCACTGTGTCGAATACTGAAGCAATAAATTGAGCGTATCTATAGTCTAGTGTGCGCAAAGACTTCCCTAGTAATTCTTTGTCAATAGAAGGAAATTTATTGAATTCATCCCAGTCGAAAGGCATTTGCTCAAATAGCATAAAGAGCGAAATGAGGTCTTTGAAGCGCTCATATTTCCTATCACCCATCAGCTTCAGAATTTTTGCATAAGTATCTGGAGTGCCATACTCTCTTGAATATTTTATCATATCGAAGAGAGGATCCCAACCATGTTGGTCACCGACCTTGGCCCTCATAACTGCAAGGAATTGAGTCATTCTGTCGTGCATATCTATGACCATTGGCAACGCATTAGCACTGGCTCCAGCCCCTAATAAGTAGGTGGTATAAATTTTCTCTGAGGACATTTACTTGATTTTAGGCAAAGCTATTCGGACTGGTTGCGCACATTACCATATCAGTTTACAAGCGCACTTTACCTCACTCTGCAAAAGTGGCGTCAACCCGAGAGCAACGGAAAGGAAAGCACCACTAACTAATTACCCCGGAAGTCAAGCACTGGTCTTAAACCGGAAAGCCCTTCCCCCGAAGACACAAGCCTTGAACTTTATGTTTCCCCTTGGGGAAAAGAGCCAAAGCCCAGACGACTTGAACTATTCAAAATACTCGTACCGGTACCGATAGATAACACTTCGCACAGGCACCTCCACACGCTTTACAAAAGGGCTGTGGTTGTAACGAATCACTTGCACGGCCATTGGTTCGGGTTGTGAGTCCCTCGCCACGTTCACACTATCGCTGTATGCCCTGGCCGCCTGCGTGGTATCCACCGCATAGAAGTCGCTGTAATAAGTCTCATACAATCCGCGGTCGTTGTTGGTATAGCCATACGTAATGCCATCATCATAATAGTCCCACTCCTCATAATGGCCATGACCGTAATAATCATTTTCCACATAATCAAGCGGCTCTTCGAAGCATTCGCCTTCGCTGGGGCATTCCTTCTTTTCATGCTGGTTATAGGCCCTTACAAAGGGATGGTCCACCAACGTCTCCAGCGGTATATCGGTATAATCATTCGCAACCGAGTCGTGCGTATAGGCATACAATGAATTGGCAGTGCTATGCCTCATGCACAAGAACATACTGAGCGAGTCGTAGTC
>JBJXFP010000088.1:0-19482 GCA_046155615.1 Flavobacteriales bacterium
ATAAAATTGTGATAGGGGCTGGCTTTTATGGATTTGTGGTGAAAAACGTGGATTCAGAAAACTATGGATTAGGACAAGCGGGTAAGTCTGGCGGAGAAACTAAATACAAAGACATCGTTCTGAATTATACTTCAGCAAGAGGATATAGTTCATATTGGGATTCAATCGCAAAGGCACCGTACTTATATTGTAAAGAGGAAAAGACATTCATTACTTTTGATAATGCAGAATCCTGCAGATTAAAAACAAAATATGCAATAGAAAAAAAACTTGGTGGAATTATGTTTTGGAAAATTAATGGTGATACTGATGGAAACGAATTGTTGGATGCCATTTATCAAGAGTCAATTAAGATGAAATGAAAAACGATTTGAATAAAAAGCACTGGCTATAACACGGGTTTTGCGTTATTGGGCGGACAGTGCAAATAGAAACATTTGAGCAATAAATAAACGTTGGTGCTGGCAGACAGTTTAGTGCTCCGAAATCGCCAACTTCTTAAACCCGCAAAACGTTATCCCTGCTCCACCGCACATTTGAGGCTTGCCTCCTTCGGCAGGCATTAGCGCATAAGATTGGGTTCAGCAGGTCGCCCCTACAACTTCCACCTCATGCCTATATATCCCATGCGGCCAAATACTGGCCCCCACACAAGTGCCCCGTCAAAGTATTCGCTTGCGGGGTTATCGGCTAACAGTATGGCATCGTGTATCATGAAGTTGGTCAGGTTTTCTCCGCCTATGTAAAATTCAAAGTCTTTTTTCACTGCATAGGTCACTTGGGCATTTAGCTGTACATACGGCTCAGTGTATATATAGTCTTTGCCTGCTGAATGTTCAGCGTGTGTGCCTGCGTGGGGCAGGCGTTTGCTGCTTATCCATTGCAGGGTGGCATCCATGCGCCAGTGCTGGCCGCGGCTGCCTTCCTTGGTGGCGTAGGCTACATTGGTAAATGCGCGGTGGCGGTTAACCAACGGCTTTAACAGCAGCTGGTTACCGTATTGGGTCTTAACATCGAGCCAGCGGTAGGCTAAGCGCCACTCCAACCTGCGCATAGGCGACCACTGTGCCTCGGCCTGAGCGCTGTTGCTGTAGCTGGGGCCATCTAAGTTGTAAAAATGTACCTCGGCTGCGGTTTCCATATCCACCACCACCTGATTAACAAAGCGGGTATGGTAGGCATCAATGCTCAACGAGGCATCGCGGTGGGCCAGCTTAAACTTGGTGTTAAACAGCACCCCGAAGTTCCAGGCCTCTTCCATCTTAAGTCCGAAAATGCCCGCGGGGTCGTTGCCTTCAATGTAGATATTGCGGTTTCCTGCCAGTATGCCTACGTTGTCCATCAGCAGGTTGGGTGTGCGGTATCCCTTGCCCGCCAGGGCCTTCAGGGTGGCGTGTTCGGTAAGGCTGTAGCGGGTGTGAAGGCGCGGGGTTAGCAGCAGGCCATATATGTTGTGGTAGTCTGCCCGCATACCGGCTACGGTTAATAGCCGTTCGCGGTAATTCCAGGTGTATTCGGCAAAGGCACCGGGCACCTGCTCGGTGCGGTTGAGCAGCAGCGAGGCCATGGGCACAGGCGGAAACTGACCGAAGTAAATGCGCTCGCGGTAGTCGTCAAAAGTGTAGCTGACTCCTGCGGTGTATTTGTGGTTGTCGTTCCGTATGCGCGAGGCAAAAAGCAGATTAGCCCGTGCGCTCCACTGCGAGCCGCTGTATTGGCGAAAGCCGAAGTTGCCCTGCTGCTGATGCAGCGAGCCACTCACTTGCGAGCCAATGCTCTGCCATTCCTTTTCCGGAAAAACATACCCTGTTTTGGCCGTAAGCTCATAGCGGTCGGTAGTCATATTAACTCCCCACAATTGTGAGCGCACTTCATCTAAGGGATCATAGTCCAGCTTGCCGCTCACGTTGTTGATATGCAGGTAGGAGGCTGCATACTGTCCGCCCAGTCCGCCATCGGTATCCATGTGCCACTCATTGCGCAGAATGATGTTATTGAAAAGGGGATTGTCCAAAAAGCCATCGCGGTTCATGTCGGTGCGCAACTGCGACATGGCGCCATGGGCTAAAAAAACGGGGTGAAAATGCAGGCGGTGTTTCTCCCCGTGTCCCTCCGGCTCGTGAGCCTTTTGTTGGGGCCGCCAGATCATATTCAGCTCAAGGCGGCCACCGGTGCCTGCGTAGGCATTCAGTTCCACCCTCTCTGCGGTATCAGGGTTTTTGAAGGCCACGTTGATCTGCCCGGTAATGCTTTCATAGCCGCTGGTTACACTTCCCACGCCTTTGGCTATGTATATGTTTTTAACCCAGCTACCCGGCACGTAGGTGAGGCCATAGGTGCTGGCTAAGCCGCGCACGGCAGGCATGTTGTCAAACATCATCTGGGTGTACTTGCCATCCAGCCCCAGCATGCGTATCTGCCGTGTCCCGGTTATGGCATCGGCAAAGGCGGCATCGATACTTGCATTCGTTTCAAAGCTTTCGCTCAGGTTGCAGCAGGCGGCTTTGCACAGCTCCTTTTCGTTCATTACCTGAAATAGCTGTGGATTGAGCATGGTGAGGTTGGTGGAGGGCTTGTCGCCCATCACCACTACAGCAGGGCCGGTAGCATCGGGTTGCAGCGCTACATCCAATATCTGGCGCTGCATATAGTCAATGGTATCTGTGCGGTAGCCGGTAAATGCTACCACCAGCAGATCAGTTTCCTGCACCAGAGGCAGGTTATACACGCCACCCTCGTCAGTGAAGGTGCCCGTAGCAGTACCAAGCCACGCCACGGTGGCATAGACAAGCGGCTTCTTGGTTTCAGCATCGGTCACCACACCGCGCAATACCTGAGCCGGGGTTGCTCCTGCCGTATGGGCAAGCAGCAACAAGCAGATGAGTTTTCTCATGGTCAGTGCTTTTCTTGCTCGCGGTATTTGCAGCAGCCGGGGGTGCGGCTGTATTGATCATCTGTTGCTTTGCTTTTGTCGGTGTCGTAGCCTGCATCGTTCAGCAACTGGTGCAGTTGGTCTTCCGATATTTTCTTAGGCTTGTAGGTAACGGTAAGCATGTTGGTGTCCAGCACATAGTCTGCTGCTACCACACCGCGTGTATCCATGGCCTTTTCTATCAGCTCTTCGCAAAGGCCGCAGATGCCGGCCACCCAAAAGGTGGTAGTCACAGTTTTTACTTGTTTGGTTGGGCCGGGTGTAAATGCGAGCAGGGATGCTACGCTCGCCAGTATGAGGGTTTTGAAAATGATTTGCATGTTGTTTTTTTTTTAAGTGAATAAAAATGGGAGTGCCTGCCTTGGCACGAACCACACCGCGCAGGTGCAGTTCATTTTTTTTGCGATAAAAAAATCAGGCGTAGAGCATGAGTGATGAGTGCATCACAAAGAGCCGCCCTCGCGCAGGAGGCGAGCCATTGCCCGCATAAACCGGGGCAGCATTTTCAATGGCCGTAAATGAAGAAATGGGGGAGAGCTGCACGGAAGGCCCTGATTCTGCTATCAGCTGGAAAACAGATCCGCAGTGTTCGTCTTCCAGAGCATAGTGCACTTCATCCGTGGCACAGCACAAGGCATAGATAGAGCATGCGTTGTTTTGACCCTGCTCATCACCGCGGCAGTTTTTACCATCATCATTCAGGCTGATATCGGTGAGCTTGCCGCAGCAGTAGTGCAGGTGCAGATGTATGCCGGCAGCAAGCACGGTGTACATCGCGGTGAGTAATATGACTGCCAATTTTTTCAAGCAGGGCAAATGTAACAGCAGCAATGCCTGAGGCATGTGAGCATGATAGCTAAAAAATCGAAATCGCAAAAGCAAGAGTGCGTATGGCCACATGGAGGCAGGCTTTAGAACGTGGATGCAGATAGGCCATTTTTCCATGCTTTTTGCATGCAATTCACTTCATCATGAATTTGGCGCCTCAAGCTAAATCATGCTTTTGTATCACGCACTTGCAAGAGCTGAAGCCATAGGTTTGTGCCGATTAAAAGTCAATAAATACAAAAAGCCAAATGCCAATCAACGTAGGACTTGTGGAGGACCATGCAGACATAAGGCAGGGCCTGTCATTCATCATAGGCAGCAGCGATGATTTTGCGTGCAGCGCATACGCCAATGCTGAAGACGCTCTCGAAGCATTTGAAACAGCGCGACCCGATGTGGTGCTTATGGATATCAACCTGCCGGGTATGAGCGGCATTGAGTGTACACGCATCATCAAAGAGAAGTATCCGCAGGTAAACATCATGATGTGTACGAGCTACGAGGAGGATGAAAAGGTATTCAGTGCGCTGAGTGCCGGTGCCAGTGGCTATATACTGAAGCGCGCAGCGGCCGACAACCTGCTGGATGCGATAAAAGAACTGAACGAAGGAGGCAGCCCGATGAGCAGCATGATAGCCCGCAAGGTGGTAGCATCTTTTCGCAAAACACCTGCTGACCACAGCAGCACTGCCGAATTTCAACTAACCCAACGCGAGAATGAAATATTAGACCTACTGGCACAAGGCCTGCGCAACAAAGAGATTGCAGACAAGCTGTTTGTATCAGTAAATACCATTCGCAAACACGTGTACAACATCTATGAAAAGCTGCACGTGCAAAGCAAAATAGAAGCACTGAACAAGACCGGGCGCGGCTTTAGCCGATAGAACAAATCATACAAAAGCATTATTGATTTCGACATACTAAACACCACATCTTTGTAAGGTCATTCGGCAAGAATCATGTGGAAAAGAGAATGACTGTCTTAGCATATAAAGCACCTAAACACCAAAAACCAAAGTGCCATGAAAAGAGTTTTGCCAATCGTTCGTTTCTTATTGTGGAGTTTGCTGCTACTTGGCTTCGGATTGATATACAATGAGGCAGTAGCCTACCCGGGCTGCACCAATCCGTTGGCTGTAAACTATGATCCATTGGCCACCATTGACGATGGCACCTGCTGCTTCAATACAGCCTACATCACCTGCGACCTGCTGCCCAACCTGCCCATAGCAGACAACGGGGTGAAGGCAGACTGGCTTACATTCATTCTGACACAAATAGGCCAGTCAGCCAATATTGGCAGTCAGGGTAGGCTTTGCACAGCCGACACCTGCACCATACTGAGAATACTCGACACGTTAGACAATGTGGTGAACAACCTGAATGTGTGGCTTCGCAAAAACAACATCACACTGATCAATGAGCAGTTGCTTGGCCAGCCTACTCCGGTTTGCTACATCATCAAAGGCACTATTGCCATCAAGTACAACTGGCAGGTGCAGCAATTGCAGAACTGTGAAGAGGTAGAGTTCGGCTGTACTGACTTCATGGCCTGCAATTTCAATCCCTTCGCCACCTTCGATGATGGTTCATGCACTTATCCTAACATTTATTTTTTAGACGCTGATGGCGATGGCTATGGCAATCCGGCCATATTTGTAGCGGCCTGCGCACCCCCACCAAACTATGTGCTGAACAATCTGGATTGTAATGACGGTGATTTCTTCATAAATCCCGGTGCAACAGAAGTATGCAATGGCCTTGACGACAACTGTGATTTCAATATTGACGATGTCGCCCCTGCGCCACCCGCGGCCATAGCCGGGCCGCTCGCCATCTGTTCCAATGTAGAATACACTTACCACAGTTTGCTATCTCAATGCGCTACTTCATATATCTGGAGCGCAGCACCGGGCTGTACCATATTGAGCGGGCAGGGCACACCTGACATTACACTCAGCGTGGATGGCAGTTTTTGGCTAAATCCAACAAAGTACCTCTGCGTTACTGCAAGCAACATATATGGTAACAGCGCACCCTATTGCATATACCTGAACGATGCCTGCAACATACCACCACAGCCGCCCGGCCCGGTTAGCGGGGCGCAAGGCATTTGCCTGAATGCCCCCGGCAATTACCACATAGCACCTGTGCCCGGTGCTGACAGCTACCTATGGACCGCCAGCAGCGGTGTGAGCATACTTAACGGACAAGGCACTACAGATGTGAGCATTGAAGTAACTGACTGGACACCTTACACACGCAAGTACTTGTATGTGCAAGCAGTGAATGCATACGGAACCGGACCGGTTACAGCTTTTGCACTGCGCAACTGCTTAGCTGCGCCCAACGATCATTTCGAAAATGCCACATTGATAACTGCATCGGGCAATGCCTATCCCACTTGTACTAACTATGCCAGCAACCTTGCACATACTGCCACTTCACCAGAAAGCGGAGATGTTGGCAACGATGTGTGGTTCCGTTTTGTTGCTCTAAGCAATGGTGTAAGCATTACAAATGCTCCCAACGCATTTGATGTAATAACAGAACTATACAACGATGCCGGGGTGCTGCTGAATACAGAAAATGTGATGGGCAGCGGAGGTACAGAGATTCTCAACTATGACCTGCTGATGCCAGGTGCGCAGTACCGTGTATGCGTGAGAAACACTGCACCTACCAACGCAGATCAGCCCTTCAGTATTTGCCTGAAAATGATAGTGGCCAGCTTTTGCAACGATGGCAGTGGCAGCTATGACCTCTGCACCAACCTGAAAGCTAAATGGACAGGAGCGGGCAGCTATACCTTCTACTTCACACCCGTTGTGCCAACACCAGGCATACCCACCAGCGCAAGTGCATCAGCCAGTATAGCGCTGAGCAGCGCAGCGTTGGCATTGCAGCACGGGGGCATTTACGATGTGTACATTGATGGCACATTCAACCTGCTGAATGGAGCGGGAACACCTGAGGTGATAGTGGTAAGCGGCATCATCATCAACACCATAAGCATTTTGCCACATGCTGATGTGCAGGTGAAGTTGCAGCAGCGGTGCAGCTATCCGGCCACGCTGCTCAAGGGCACTGTATTGCAAGGCAAGCCTCACGTTTGTGGCGCGCTTCAATACATGGTGGAATTTCAGGAGGTGAACAACTGCGCAGGCGCAACAGACATCGGTCTTCCTTTCAATGCACTCACTGCTGGTGCTTCGCCCTCTATCTCACTGGCAGGTATTGCGGGTGTGCTGGCCGGACATTACTACAGGGTGCGCTGGCAGCCCCAGTTCGGTTATGGTGCGGGCATCTGGGGTACGGGTCAGGTTATCTTTATTGGTATGCCTGTTATGCTGCTCAATGGGGAGGAAAATCTTGCATGGCGAAGCCAACAAGACGCAGAAGAATCGGAAGGATGGACAGGGGTGACCGATGATTTGGAAAATGAAGAGGAGGCATTGCGCGTTGCCCTCTACCCCAATCCGAATGATGGCCACAGGCTCCTGCTCAATATGACTGGTGTGCCTTGCGGATTGGCACAGCTTGAAATATTAGACAACACGGGAAAAATGATTGAATCAAAAATTTGGTATGCAGAAAGTTCTGTTAAGGCGATCCACCCATTCGGCCAGAGACTTTCTGCAGGTGTATATCTGGTCAGAATGGTGTTCAGTGATGGCCAAGTCGTCACGGAAAGGCTTTTTGTAAACTAAGGTTTGCAAGTGTTAGCCAATCAATTATGAACAACCAAAGGCCGTCCCAACGGGGATGGCTTTTGGCGTGAATGGAACAGATCACTTGCCACCGATTAGTTTTTTTATCTCGTTCAGTTTCATCAATGCATCCACCGGTGTGGTGGCATGTATGTCCATTCCGGCTATTTGTTCCCTTATCTGTGCCAGCATAGGATCGTCCAATTGGAAAAAAGAAAGTTGCATGGCCGATTGCGTGGCTACTTCTTTCATCTGACCCGTGAGGTTTTCTTTGGAGTGCGACTTCTCTAATTTTTGCAATACATCTTTTGCCCGCTCCACCACCTTCACAGGCATACCAGCCATGCGCGCCACATGTATGCCGAAGCTGTGGTTGCTGCCGCCCTGCACCAATTTGCGCAGGAAGATGACTTTGTTGCCTACTTCCTTCACACTCACGTTGAAATTTTTGATGCGCTTGTAAGTGCCTTCCATTTCGTTCAGTTCGTGGTAGTGCGTGGCAAAAAGTGTTTTAGCGCGTGCCTTTTCATTTTGGTGAATGTATTCGGCAATGGCCCATGCTATGCTGATGCCATCGTAAGTGCTGGTGCCGCGGCCTATCTCATCGAGCAATATCAATGAGCGATCGGAAAGGTTGTTCAGTATGCTGGCCGTTTCATTCATCTCTACCATGAAGGTAGATTCGCCACTGCTGATGTTGTCGCTGGCACCTACGCGGGTAAATATTTTATCTACAATACCAATATCCGCAGCCTTGGCAGGCACAAAACTGCCCATCTGCGCCATCAATACAATGAGGGCTGTTTGCCGGAGCACAGCAGATTTTCCACTCATGTTCGGGCCGGTTATCATCATTATCTGCTGGGTGTCGTTGTCCAGATAAATATCGTTGCTTACATATTCATTTCCGGCCGGCAGATTTTGCTCTATCACAGGGTGCCGGCCTTCCAGTATTTTCAATTCTTTTCCTTCGTGCAGGTGCGGCTTCACGTATCCGTTGCGCAGTGCCACTTTTGCCAGACTCATCAAACAATCAAGCCGTGCAAGTGTTTGTGCATTTTGCTGAATGGCTGTTGTAAACTGTGCCACAGCCTGCACCAGCGCATTGAACAATTGAAACTCGATGCTTGCTATTTTTTCCTCCGCACCCAGAATTTTTGTTTCGTACTCCTTCAGCTCTTCGGTGATGTATCGCTCGGCATTGGCAAGAGTTTGTTTGCGTATCCACTCAGTTGGCACTTTTTCTTTGTGCGCGTTGCGCACCTCTAAGTAGTATCCGAATACATTGTTGTAGGCCACCTTCAGGGAGGGTATGCCAGTGCGCTCGCTTTCTCTCTTTTGTATCTCCAGCAGGTAATCCTTGCCATGGGTACTCAGTTGGCGCAGCTCGTCCAATTCGTCATTCACTCCATAGGCTATCACTTGTCCTTTGTTCAGTGCCATGGGGGCATCAGCATGCAGTTCGCGCGCTATACGGTCGTGCACTGCAATGCAGGTGTTCAGTTGGCTGCCAAGTATTTTCAGCTCTTCGTTGTTATTGCTTTCGCAAAAAAGCTTGATGGGGGCAATGATGTCCAATGCCCTGCGCAAGTGCAACAACTCGCGCGGAGTAACACGTGCCACAGCCACTTTTGAAATAAGCCGTTCTAAATCTCCTATTTGTTTCAGCTCATTGTAGTTCTGTTCAAGTACATCGATGTCGCGGGTGAAAAACTCAACCACTGATAACCTCTGCTCAATGAGCGATGTTTCTTTCAGCGGTAATAACATCCACCTGCGCAGCAGGCGCGCACCCATGGGTGTAACGGTGTGGTCGAGCACATGCAGCAAAGTGGTGGCGTTGTCATTGGCGCTGGTTATTAGCTCCAAATTGCGTATAGTGAATTTGTCCAGCCATACATATTTCTCCTCCTCGATACGGGCAATGGAAGCAATATGTGCCACTTTGTCGTGCTGGGTTTGAGACAGGTAGTGCATTACTGCACCCGCAGCCACAATGCCCATTTCTAATTCATTTATGCCGAAGCCTTTCAGGTTTTTTGTGCTGAAGTGCCTACACAGCGCATCGTTGGCAAACTCTGAGTTGTACACCCAATCGTCCAATCTGAAGGTGAAAAATTTTTCACCGAAATTTTCCGTAAACCACTTGTCATGATTTTTTTGATAGAGCACTTCGCTTGGCTTGAAACTCTGAAGCAATTTGTCCACGTACTCAACTGTGCCCTGAGCGGTCATGAATTCACCCGTGCTGATGTCCAAAAATGCTACTCCGCATAAATCTCCCTTTGAGCACACTGAAGCAAGAAAATTATTGGCTTTGGCATCATAGGTTTTGTCGTTGTAAGAAACACCGGGCGTAACCAGTTCGGTGATGCCGCGCTTTACGATTTTTTTTGTAAGCTTCGGATCTTCTAATTGGTCGCAGATGGCCACGCGGTAGCCGGCCTTTACCAATTTAGGCAGGTACGTATCCAACGAGTGGTGCGGAAACCCGGCAAGTTCAACAAATGCAGCAGCGCCATTCTTCCGTTTGGTTAGCACTATGTTCAGTACACGTGATGCATTCACGGCATCCTGACCAAAGGTCTCATAGAAATCGCCCACACGAAAGAGCAATAGCGCATCAGGATATTTCGCCTTGATGGTGTTGTATTGTTTCATCAGCGGTGTTTCCACCGGCTGCTCTGTTTCCTTTATCAGCAGTGCATCGCTCATGCGGTGCGCAAGGTATGCGAACTGCCAAGGCCTATAGCTCATCAGTTGTGAAAATACGCTTTGATAAAAATGAAAATGAGTTTCAAACACCCGGATGCTTTTACTTCGTGCTTTCTAAAATTTTCAATCATATGAAGAAACTCATTCTCCCATTGGCTATGCTTATGGTTGCTTGCTTAGCAAAGGCCCAAGACATTATCAAGCTGAAAAGTGGCGAAGAGATAAAAGCAAAAATCACAGTAGTGTCTGACGAAGAAGTACAGTACAAAGAATGGGACTATCAGGATGGCCCAGACTTCAAGCTTTCTGTTGCCAAAATTGAATATGTGAAATTTCAGAATGGTCGTGAAATGAAATTTAATGCAGCTGACTTGCTGCTTGATATGCCCGATGACAAGGTATTGAACCGAAAGGACGTGGTGAAGCTTTCGCCCTTCAGTCCGCTATTTGGCCGCACCATTGTTGGTTTTGAGCATGTGCAGCGCTTTGGTCTTCATTGGGAGGGCGAGATGGGCATCATAGGCTTAGGCAAAAAGGAATACAATGACAAGGAAGAGGCGGGTCTTTGGCTCAGTGGAGGGCCTAAGTTCTTACTCAGGAAGGAGACGTACATGAGAGGTCAGCGCTACCTTCATTATCTGCATGGCTCGTATGCACGGCCTGAACTTTTCATTGAGCATTACAGGGGTGAATACACTGTTGGATATGGCAGCGGCATCAGCAGATATGACTTCAACACCACTACGTTTGCCTTCATGCTGAATGTGGGCAAGCAGTGGTTGATGGGTGACAGATTCACCATGGATGTGTATGCCGGTGGCGGTATGGCATCAGTAAATGTGATAAGAGAAAATCCTGATGACAATGAAGTATGGTATTACAGTTCATCTTTCGGTTCAAAAGGTATTGCTACCAATGATTATCAGGGCAATGGTGAAATCAACTTTGCTCTGAAATTCGGATTCAAGATTGGTCTTGCTATCTGAGCGCTGACATCACTTCAAGAAATAAAAAGGGCCGTCACAACAGGGCGGCCTTTTTTCTTACTCGATCGAATTTTCTTATTTAGGTCTTTTGATGCTGCAACCGATAGCCTTGGTTTCAGCAGGGCTTATGGCCACGCCTTTCGCAAGGTTGGTTATTGCATTTTTCAGCCATGGTTCTTTCACTTCTTTGGCGCTGGCCACGTTGTCATCAATAGCGCCTTTGTACACCAATTTCATGTCTTTGTTGAACAGGAATACATGTGGTGTGGTGCGCCCGCCAAATGCATTGGCCAATTCCGAATTGGTGTCTAAGGCATAGGTAATCTGGCTGTAGCCTTTCTCTATGGCATGTGCCTTCATGTCTTCCATGCTGTCGCCATCTGTGCGTTTGCCTTCGTTGCTGTTCAGCAGTACCATGCCTATGTTGCTAGCAGTGGCCAGGGTGTATAAGTCAGCATAGCGTCCTTCCCAGCCATCGCTGCCCTCACTGCCTACCACAAAGGGGCAACTATTGCAACTGAATACCACCAGCAGTCCGTTGGCCTTCTTCACATCGTTGAGTGCGAGTGAACCGCCTGAGGTGGTGCTCAGCTTCACATCGGCTTTGGGTGCGGCATCGCCAATGGCTATGGTAACTATATCGCCAGGTGTAAATGCCGCAATGGCAATAGCTGCAACTACAACAGCAAGGGAAAGGATGTACTTTTTCATTGATCTGATTTTTTTTGAATGTGTGCAAATGTGAGTAATTGCCAACACCTGCACTGGTTGACTGAGGTTAAAGTTTAGAAACGATTGCAAACCAAAAAGGCCGCCTCGTTAGGCGACCTTTTGTGGTAATAAATGAAAACAATTAAACTATCTAATATCTCTACATGAGAACTTACAAGCGGTTTTAACGGCAATGACAGCCGTATGGGTTACGGTTTGCTGAATAGAAATATTATGATCCTTGAAAATGAAAGGGTTGGCCAAAAGAAAAATAAAAAAAGCCCCCAACGCCCTAATGAATTACATCACCTCAAAGCGAATCAACAAGGCGGTTGTGCGGGGGCTTTTGTGCCACTGTCCTGTAAAATTGCAGGTACAAATAACTTCTGTGCACAGGGCGCGTCTCATAAGGTGATTACCGTAATCACCTCCAGATTTTTTCTTCACCTTTAGTTTTCAGCCTTCAATCATTGCCGGTATGCGCCACAGATTTATTCGCTCGTTTTGTATTCTTGTTTTGCTTTTGCTGGCGCAGGTCTTATGTAGCCAAAGCACCACAGCCTCAGGCTATATCAAAGACGAGCGCACCGGTGAGCCACTGCTGTATGCGGCCATCTACTTGCCGGGCACCTCCATAGGCACCACCAGCAACGAGTATGGATTTTTTTCGCTTACAATAGAGCACAGCGAGCTGAATGCCGACTCCATAGTGCTTCGAATCAGCATGATTGGATATCCTGATGTGGACATGAGCATACCGCGCAGCAGTGAGCATAGAACAGATGTGCAGATGAGGCAAGCCGATGAGCAAACCCAAACCACCGAAGTGGTAATAACTGCTGACCGGCCCGGGCTTGATAAAGTGAACAGTTCGCAGATGAGCACCATGCGCATACCCATGAAGGACATCAACCGCATACCTTGCTTAGGTGGTGAAACTGACATTATCAAAGTAGTGCAGCTGATGCCCGGGGTGCAGCGCGGTGGCGAAGGCGGCACAGGCATGTTTGTAAGGGGCGGAACTGCTGATCAAAATCTGGTGCTACTGGATGAAGCCACTGTCTATAACATAGGCCACCTTTTCGGATTTTTCAGCGTGTTCAACAGCGATGCATTGCACGATATGACGATGATCAAAGGCTCGTTCCCCGCGCAGTATGGCGGAAGGCTTTCGTCCATCTTGGATATAAGAATGAAGGAAGGCAATGTGCGGCAGTTCCATGCTACCGGTGGCATCGGGCTGCTCTCCTCACGCATTACCCTGGAGGGGCCGATAGAAAAGGACACCTCCTCATTCATGATTGCGGCAAGGCGTACCTACATAGACCAACTTTTCAAAGCCGTGGGTAGTTTTCTGCCCTATCACTTTTATGATATCAATCTGAAAGCCAACCGCTGGATGGGCCCGAAGGATCGGCTCTTCTTTTCTTCCTATTTCGGCAACGATGTGCTGCGTTTTGATGACAATGATGTGGAAGAAAACGAAAGTGACAGCACCGAACAGAGTCCATTTGGCTTTGGATTCAGATTAGGCAACTTCACCAACACGCTACGCTGGAATCATCTCTACAACGAGCGGATATTTTCTAACCTGTCTTTGGTACACACCAAATTTGACTACGACATCTTCGGAAAATTTGATGACAACAACATCCTGATAAAAAGTGATGTGCGCGACATTGGCCTGAAGGGCGATGTGGATTTTTTCAAGAGCAACGATCATCATATCAAATTCGGGGGCCAACTCACGCAACACATCTTCAAGCCCAATGTGGTGAGCACCGCAGGCGACATCAGCCAATTTTTAGAAAGCCGCGAAGGCGGCAAATTGCTGAGCACTGAATGGGCCTTGTATGGAGCCAGCGAGATGGACTTCAAAGCAGGATTGTGGAAAGTGTTTGGCGGTATAAGAACCAGCGGAAGTTTTGTGCAGCATAAGATGTATGCAGGCATAGAACCAAGGGTTGCGGTGCGCTATATGGTGGACGAGTTTTCTTCTTTAAAATTTGGCTATAGCCGCATGAAGCAGTACATGCACCTTGTGAGCAGCTCCTCGGTGGCGCTGCCCACCGACTTGTGGTATCCGGTGACTGCCAACATAAAACCGCAGCGAAGTGATCAACTTGTGCTGGCCTACAACAGATACATAGACAAATTGAATGTGAACATAGAGCTGGAAGCTTATTACAAATGGATGCAAAACCTGATTGAATACCGCGAGGGTGCGAACCTGATTCTGAATGACAATTTTGAAAATGAATTGCTGCAAGGCACGGGCGATTCGTGGGGTCTGGAATTCTTAGCGCAAAAACCCGAAGGTCGCCTCAATGGATGGATAAGCTATACCCTGAGCTGGGCCACACGCGATTTTGATGAGCTGAATGGTGGCCGCACCTTTTGGGCGAAGTATGATAGGCGACACAACATTTCCATAGTGGCTACCTGCATCCTGAGCAAACGATGGGATTTTAGTGCGGTATGGGTGTACAGCAGTGGTTCGCGGTTTACTGCGCAGGCAGGCCAATACTTAGTGCCCAACGCAACCTTCACTGGAGTGGATGTAATACCTGTGTACACTGATCGCAATGCGGTTAGCATGTCGCCTTCGCACCGCCTCGATTTGAATTTTGTGCTGAAGCCAAGACCACACAAGCAGAAGAAATTGAAAAGCGAATGGCACTTCGGATGCTACAATTTTTACAACAGAGCCAGCCCTTACCGCATCAACATTGTGCCTAATACTGACGGAAGCCTTGGCTACCACTACGAGCAGCCGGGGTTGTTCGGGTTTATACCAAGCGTGGCTTACAATTTTTCCTTTTAGAAAATGAAAAGAGTAAAAACCAGAGCTGTCAATATGCTTCCTGCAATGATTGCGGTGCTGATTGCTGCATGCACACCAAAACCAATTCCTATCTATTTGGATGAGGCGGAGAGCAAACCCGTGGTGTGGTCGCAAGCCATACCGGGCAGCACCACCCTCATTTATCTCGCACGCTCGTTTAGTGCGCTTGAGTTTCAGGAGGGGGACAGCACAGATACTGATGATATTCTTCGTCAATTTCTGGCGGAAGACGCTTTGGTGATTTTGACACACAACGGAACACCCGATACACTTTTCAAAGTGAGCGATGGCTTTTGGGCTACACTCTCCACGGAGTTGATTCCCGGTGACAGCTATCAGCTTTATGCACAAGATTTTTTCAATGGAAAAACAATAACTGCCACCGCACAGATGTACGATGCCGTGGCATTAGACACCGTGGAATATGCCGCTGTGGACACCAGCACATTGGATGTCACTGTCCGTTTTGCTGATCCTCCCGGGCCTAACTGGTATGCCATCCACTACTACTCTTCTTATGCCGATCCTTTGGAAGTGGACGATCCCTTTGCTGCTGAAAATGTGGTGGAGACTAAACTGCTGAGCGATCTGGAGTTGGAGGCGGACTATGTGGCATTTACACACAGGCTTGAATTTCTGGAGAGCGACACCTTTTATGTATCACTCAACAACATCAGCCCTGAGTATTACGATTACCTGAGCCAGCGGCAGCGTGGTGGCAATATCTACAACCAATTGGTGCAGGAGCCTATCAACTATGTTAGCAATGTGGTGGGCGGCTACGGCATGTTCGCGCTGCACTTGCCGAGCGTGCGGGAGGTGATAGTGGCTGAGTAACCTAAGTGATGTCTTCTCTATCTTGCCACCTGAGTTGGCCATGAAAAATGTTTTTATAGACAAACCCACAGGCGAAGTGGCTAAGACTACTTCCGGCTACAGGCGCGGCAAGGCATTGAGGCAACAGCGCATAGTTCTGATGCGCACTGCCAAAGACGTGCTGCTGATGGCAACCGGCATTTTTTCCGCGGCCTTCGGGCTTGAGAGTTTTCTTATTCCGAACAATTTTATTGATGGTGGTGCTACCGGCATATCACTGCTGCTTTCAGAAGTAACTGAATTGCCGCTTGGCATTTTTCTCATCCTCATCAACATTCCTTTTGTACTGCTTGGCATCAATGTGGTCGGTAAAAGTTTTGCAATAAAAACAGCAGTGGCTATAGCATGCCTCGCGATGGTGGTAAGCACCATTCACTTCCCCATCATCACACAAGACAAGTTGTTGGTGGCCGTTTTCGGTGGGTTTTTCCTTGGGGCCGGTATTGGCCTTTCTGTGCGTGGCGGCTCAGTAATAGATGGTACCGAGGTGCTGGCTATTTATATCAGCCGCAAATTTTCGGTCACCCTGGGCGATGTTATCATCTTCATCAACATCTTCATCTTTTCGGCAGCAGCCTATTTCTTAGATATTGAAACTGCATTGTATTCCATGATTACGTACTTGGCAGCATCGCGCACATTAGACTTCGTGGTGGAGGGTATAGAGGAGTACATGGGAGTAACCATCATCAGCAGCCACAACGAAGAAATACGCAGCATGATCATCAACGACATGCGCAGGGGTGTAACGGTGTATCGCGGCAAGCGAGGCTTTGGCAAAATGGGCGAGACATTGGATGTGGACATAGTTTACACAGTGATAACCCGCCTTGAGTTGAATAAGCTGAACACTGAAATTGTCAAAATAGATCCCAACGCATTTGTGGTGATGAACAGCGTGAAAGACACACGCGGTGGCATGATCAAGAAACGACCACTGAAGCATTGATTCCAATTATTCTCAGCGACCCCTTCGTATGAAATATCTACCCCGTGAAAATCTGGTTTTCAAAACCAGGCTGAAAGAAGATGAAGTGGCGCAACGCATCAGCGATATAACCGAACCCGATCGAATCTTCCGGTCTGCGCTGTTTGGCCAGGTGGGTGTGAAACACTATGAAGGATTTGTGCGCCACAATACTTTCGAGATCAAACGCATCATTCGCTACAAAAATTCTTTCAAACCCGTCATCAGAGGCACCATAAAAAAAGAATGGGACGGCACCCACATCACTATCACCATGCGCATGCACGCTTTTGTGCGCGCATTCCTTGCTGTCTGGTGTGGGATTGTTGGACTTACTTCTCTGGTATTGCTCGTACCCCTCATCGGCACACGCAATGTTTCTGTGTTCACAGCGCTCATTCCAATGGGTGTTTTGCTTTTTGTGCATGCGCTTTCTCTACTTGCGTTCAAGGCTGAAAGCAACAAGTCGAAAAAGTTTTTACAGGAATTGCTGGAGGTGGAGGTGTTAGAATAGATAAGCGAACCCCCGGTGGTTGCCATCAACCCGGGCCATGCCTTGGTGGTCGTTTTACATCTTTCAGCGTCACTCCTTCCGGCAGGCCTTGCGGAAATCTGGCAAACATGCGCAACTCATCTATAGTTATTTCTTCTTTGTAATAGGCGTAAGCCCGCTCTGCTGAGATAACTACGGCTAAGGTGACAATCAGATTGACGGGCATGCTAATGACGCTAAACCAACCATGTAGAAAAGTAAATAGCATATACACAGGAATAGTCCATCCATAAGGAACGGCTTGTGCGTAGTGCATTCGAAATGTCTTTATGTCAGCCCATGCAATGGTGATACAACTATCCGTTTTTTGTGAGCGGACTACCAATTTTGTGCTATCAGCGGTTATCAGCTCTCCTTTTACTTGCGGTCCTTTGTTTCTGTTCAGCACCATGTATGAGCCACACTCACCTACATCTATGGCTTTGTGATGGGGTAAGTACTGTGGCGTGAAGCAACTGCTCAGCGTGATAACTGCTGCCGCTATCAGAATCAAATTATTTTTCATACAGACTGAATGTTTTGGTATCGATGCGTGAATTCCAGAATTGCTCTTCCATGTCGGCTTCATACTTTTTATAGTTTGCGGTTTCACCTTGCAGGTAGCTGCGCGGCCTGTGCAGCATGGTGTGTAGCTTCATCAAATCTTTGTCGTGCAGCCAGCTCTCCCTCATCCATTCCAGATAGTAGCCTTCAGTATAAAGAAACAAATCGAAATTTTCTTCCCCTGCCGGCAGCACCCATGTGAATTCAAACTCATCACCAGGCATCGAGATGATGTGTTCACCATGTTTCAAATTTTGAGCAATCAACATGCTGTCTGTGGTCAGTTCGCCTGCAATGGTTATTGGCAGAAGTTCCTGCGGCTTCACCTCCTGCTCAATCTCTGCAAGTACCGCATGATCTATACGCCAAAGGCCTTTGTTCAGCACAAGTTTAATCTGCACATGGCCTGAGGCAGGCAAGCAGGTAAGTGGCAACAACTGTTCATTGGCTGCTATTGGTCCGGTTTCATAGTAGCCACCCTGGGCTATCCATGTTTGGTCTGTTTCATTCCATACAAACACTTCTATTCTTCCAAGCTCTTTCATCAATCCGTTTTTCAGCAATTGCCTCGTGCCATCTCCTGTTTCAATTTTTGCAAATACATCACCTACACAATCTCCCATGTAGCCCATCGCATTGTAGATGAAATAGGTGGTCATCAGTGTTTGTCTGAAATTGAGAATCAAACCCGCATCCGCACCTTCATCCTCTCTATTGAAGTTCAGAATAATCTCCTCCTTGCTACTCAGGTTGGAGCTGTCAGCAAGTGAGAATCGTTCTGTTTTATCGGCTTTGTTCAACCAATCAGTTATCTCACCTTCTTCGGCCAGAGCCTTATGCAATGGGGCCGTACTGCTGCACAGGTAGTATCTGCCATCTGTACCCTGATAAACTGACTCATCAGGTTTGTGGCTAACAGCAAGAAGTTTCACCGCATCCACACAATGTGTTTCGAGCGCTTCATTTTTCATGGTAATCCGAAGCGTGTCACCCCCATGCGCAGTTGTGCTCAATGCATCTACATCAGCATATTGCATACTCGGTGCAATGGCATTCGAAAAGCCTTCAGCATCTGCACCATGAAAGTCTTTGTTCGGGTCTAAGTAGAATGTTGGACAAGAGCCAAAGCAAGCCTTCGGATTCATAAGACAGAATATTCCCACTCCTGCATCTAAAGCTGTAAGAATGGTGAGCGCGGCTATGCGGCCCCTTTCCGGATTTTTCAGTTTGTTATTGGTTTCGAAAATGACCACACTGTCAATAGGAATACTGATGTCACCGTTACGCACATGTTGTCTGTTCAGGTCATAATGATTTCCATTGCCCGTAAGCCGATCACTCAATGTATCCAAGGCCCATGTATCGCGCATGATATAAATGTCGCCATTCTTCATGTGCGCTTTCAGAAATGGTTTTATCTGCACACTGTCGGTGGCATGGAGCAGCGCATTCGCATCTCGGTAGTTGCTTCGGAAATGATGCACCTTGCATGAGTTGACCGACACGAGTATCAAAAAGAAAACTGACGTTGTGATGAAGTAAAGTTTCATTTTGTTCTAAGGCTTAGATACACAAATGTAGATTCCGAAATTCGGTAAATTAGGGAATCGCTTTTTGCAGAAACGTATTTCGTCCCGTTGAGGCGCGGTACCATGCTGATTTTTCTGACCTGTCTGCCGACAGGCTGGAAATACCGAAAGAGCAATGTTGACCGAATGCTTCATCTTCGCACCAGATATATTATGGCAAAACAGAATAGAAAGCAGAGCACCAAGAGTGATTTGCGAAGAGAAATACTCGAAGTATTTCAAAA
>JBJXFP010000094.1:0-42917 GCA_046155615.1 Flavobacteriales bacterium
AGTTGCGAGCCGATATATTCTTGAAAAGAAAGAATCTTTCCGTTTGGATAATATTGAGCTACAAAACCCAGAGAATCATTATTTGAAACATCATAGACACTTTGAATCTGAGAAGAGTCAACATAACGGCAGAAACCTTTGCCTTTGTGAGTTGGGTTGCACAGACTTGAATCAACAATTGGCTTGTAAAACCACAAGGTGTCAACTGTTCCCTTGAACTCAAAGGTATCAGTTCGATATAGTATATATTGTGATTTAAGTGAATTGAATTCGAGCAATAAAACTAAGATTAAATAGACTGTTCTATTTTTCATCATAGGGTTTGGAATTTTGATAATCAAGATAATATTGGTCAGTTGTGTACAGAGAATTCACCCCGATTGCCCGAGCGCAGCGCAACCCGTGCCCTCCACTCTTGAGAGCTTGCAGCCCGCATCGTATGTAATACTTGCTACCCATGGTGCTAAGCTAAACAAACTTGGCTGCAAGCCAAGGAGAGTCATTGGACCAAGCCCTCTTCACGGGGTTGAACCTCCCGCTTGGGCGGGACAGGCTCTTCGGGGTTCTATGCCCGCCTTGTCATTCACCACGGGTTGCACCCGCGGTTATCATTATTCAACCCTTTCGGGGTTGGGCTTATTGCAAGGTTTCCGGTATCACCTCGCCAACAGGCCAATGCCATTTTTTGCAGTGTTTATGGTTTGTGTAAGAGTTTACAGTGGTTGTCCGCTCGCGTACAGCGCTTGTCCCATTTTTCACGTCTCTTGTGCAAATTCATACGTCTCTTGTTCCATCTTGCAAGTCGTTTGTTCACTTTTATACATCGCTTGTTCCATACTTTACATCGCTTGTCCGCGCTTATACGGGTGTTGTAGAGCGCCATACGGTGGTTGTCCACTCCTGTGCGTCTCTTGTCCCATTCTGAACGGCTGCTTAGTCTATTGGTAGTCGCAATCGTCTGGTGATAGGTAGTTGGGAAAACTTTTTTGGGCAGGGGAGAACAATTTTCAGGGTATGCATCAAGCAGCAAAGAATCCCCAATCGCTTGAGAATGCGCCACAACTTGAGCGAGGCTGTGTCTCGCACAAGGAGTGTATTTCAGGCATTATCTCCCCAACACCCCCGCAATATCCGGCCGGAAGTATTGCGCACTCTTCATCACTTTGCCATCTTCCCTATAAATAGGATTTCCGTTTTCATCCAGCTTGCTCATGTTGCTGCGCTGTATCTCTTCAAATACCTCAGCTATTTTATGTTGCAGGCCATGGGCATTGATGGTGCCGCAAAGGATGTAGAGCATATCTCCCAGAGCATCTGCCACTTCCACCAAGTCTCCCTTTTGCGCGGCTTCTAAGTATTCTTCATTTTCTTCCTTCATCAGGTTGTAGCGAAGATTGATTTCCTTCTCACTCACCTCCACTGTGGGCGTGTGGCGCACTGGCAATCCGAATGCATCGTGGAATTCACGTACATAATCAATAGTCTTTTCTAAGCTGAGGGTTGGAGTTGTGGTTTGCATGTGTGGATATTTGATAGAGGCGAAAGATGAAAGTGATTGGTGTCAGGCCAATTTTTTCTTGTTCACGGAATATCAACCTGACTGAAAAGTAAAAAAGGCCTTCATACGAAGACCTTTTTTAGTGGAGATAATCGGATTCGAACCGATGACCTCTTGCATGCCATGCAAGCGCTCTAGCCAGCTGAGCTATACCCCCAGTATTTTTCAAGGGGCGCAAATGTATCAGTACCTGTGTGCAATCAAAATTTTTTCTGATCTGATGCAACATCACATCAGATATGGCTGTCTGAATGGCAGAAGTCATGTAGTTCGTGTAAACATGGTTTTGGTTAAGGAAAGAAACGCGCCTCTGCCGTCCGGCAGGGGCGATTTCTTTTATGGGCGGCCTCAGACATTGAAAGTTTTTCCCGGCACTTCCGCTTCCTTTTTGGGAATGATCAGGACAAGGACAAATCCAATGACAAAGAAGGTGATCAACGCCAATATGGAAGTGCGCATGCTGCCAAATGCACCTTCCAGATAACCGAATGAGAGCAGACCGATTATCAGTCCTACCTTTTCGGTTACATCATAGAAGCTGAAATATGAAGCAGTGTCTTTGGTTTCAGGCAGAAACTTGGAGTATGTGCTGCGTGCCAATGATTGTGTGCCTCCCATGATGAATCCTATACAACCTGCTGCTATGTAAAATGTGACAGGTGAATGCACTACGAAGTATGCAAATGCACAGATACATGCCCAGATGGCCAAGGCTATTTTTAGTGTGTGCAGGTTGCCGTATTTTTTGCTGGCACTGCTGAATACAATGGAACCCGGAATAGCAATGAGCTGCACAAGCAACACAGCAATGATGAGCTGGCCGTCATCAAGGCCCATTTTAGGTAGTCCGTTTTCATCAAGCAATCTGTTGCCTGCCTCATCATATCTGTCTATTTCTTTGGTGCCAAAGAGCGATGCCATTTGCATGATGGTTTGCACACCCATACTGAACACAAAAAAGGAAAGAAGATAAAATTTCAAGCGAGAAGTTTTCTGCAATTCCCGCCATACGCCCTTCAACTCCCTAAAGCCATTGCCCACCACCGCAAGGTCGAATTTGTTTTCTCGTCTTTTTTCCGGCAAGTAGTGAAAAGTGTAATGCGCAAATCCGATCCACCACACTGCAACACTCAGAAATGACCAGCGCATCATCTCTATTTTTTCAGCGCCTGTTTCCTGGCTCATCACCATGGCCAGATTGATGAGCAATAGCACTATGCTACCTGTATAGCCAAATGCAAATCCTTTTGCGCTGAGTTTGTCCTGCTCCTCAGCTTCGGCCAGTTCAGGCAGAAATGAATTGGCAAAAGCATAGCTGCACCAAAAGCCAACACAGGCGAATACTATGCTCAGCATGCTTAGCTCCAGTTGTGTTTCATCAAAAAAGAAAAGAGAGGCACACGAGGCCGCACCCAAATAGCAAAACATGCGCATGAACATTTTTTTGCGACCGAGATAGTCTGCAATACCGGCAAGCGTGGGCGCCAGCACACACACCAGGGCCATACCGAAGGCAAGGCAATAAGAAAGAACCTCTGTGTTTTTGAAAACACTACCGAAGAATAGTACATCGTCACCGGTGGCACCATCAGCATCGCCACGGGTTACGTTGCTGTAGAATATGGGAAAGATGGCCGTGCCTATCACCAAATTGTAAGTGCTGTTGGCCCAGTCATACATGGCCCAGGCATTCTGCACTTTTTTGGTTGATTTCATAGTGGCAATTGTAGGCTACTTCCAACGTGCTATCACTGTCTCATTTCCTTTAGTCAAATCACCAATTTTCACTTTCACATCAGTACCTGAAGGAAGAAAAATATCTACACGGCTTCCGAATTTGATAAAGCCAAATTGCTGATTGCGCTGCACACGGTCACCGGGCTTCACGTAGTAAACTATGCGTCTGGCCACTGCTCCGGCTATTTGCCTGAACAACACCTGCTGGCCCGGTTGCCTTTCTAACACAATGGTGGTGCGCTCATTTTCTGTACTGCTTTTGGGGTGCCACGCTACCAGATACAGTCCTGCATGATACTTCGTGTATTTCACTTCGCCTTCGCAGGGCACCCAGTTGGCATGCACATTCAGTGGTGACATGAAGATGGAAATCTGTATGCGTTTGTCTTTGAAAAATTCCGGTTCTTCTACTTCTTCAATCACCACCACTTTTCCATCGCACGGTGCCACTAATTCATCAGGCGCACTCTTGTTTTCTCGCTTTGGCAATCGGAAAAACTGCAACACGAGATACACCATCACCAGCACCGGAATGGTAATAACCCAAAACATGATGCAGTGCATGCAGAAGAAATAGCGGGTAATGATGATGATGGCAGCAGCCACTAACAGCGTGCCTGCTATGATTTTGGTTCCTTCCTTGTGCAGCGTCATTGATGTGGTTTGCTAAGATGTTTCATTTTTTATTTTTCACTATACAAGATGTATGTATGCCACCACCACAGGCAGCGAAAAGAAGAGACCATCGAAACGATCGAGCACTCCGCCATGGCCCGGTATCACATTGCCGCTGTCTTTTACACCGGCTGTTCGCTTCAGGTGCGACTCAAATAAATCGCCCGCATTGGCAAAAAGAGAAATGATGAGAGAGATAAATATCCATTGTTGCCAATGGAGTGACATGAATATGAGAGAAAGCAAATAGCCGATGAGAAATGCGCAGAGTATGCCGCCAATCAATCCTTCCCATGTTTTGTTTGGTGATACTTTAGGATACAATTTGGTACGGCCAAGCATGCGTCCGAAGAGATAAGCACCGCTGTCATTTACCCACAGTATGAGGAAGTAGCCAATGGGCAACTCATAGTCGAACACGCCTGAAGAGAATGCGAGCAAGTTGACCAATGCAAAGGGTATCACCACATACAACCAGCCAAATGCTACAATACCTAGGTTGATGGCTGCGCGGTTGTCAGGCTTTATCAGTTCGGCTGACAGGATGAGTACTACTATAATAGGAAAAAGCCACAGCCACTTCAGCTCAATGGTGTCATTGAAGTAGAGTGTGAGCAACAGATACAAAAACAATCCCGCTATGAGTCCCGTCCAGATGTGTGCATTGGAATGCCTGCCTGCCATACCCATGCGATAATATTCGTAGAGCCCGGCCATAGCGAAACACAAAAACAGAATGCCCAATGCAACAGGACCCAGCCAGGCTGAGCAGATAACAAGGGCTGAAAAAATTAGCCCGGCAATGGCGCGAACGATCAGGTTGTTCAAGTGGAAAAGTGGAATACGTTGTTGATGCGCAAACTTACACGTGCGTGCTTGTTCTCAATCATTGCCATCTAATTGGAAGGCATATCTTCACCGCCTCATTCCTTATCAACCACATTTTTTCATTTAGTTCTGATGCAGACCTCCTCGTCCAACCGCCTTGTGGGAATCGATTTTGCATATGCCCTGGCCATCCTTGGCATTGTGGTTTTTGTTTTTTCATTCACCATTGGCGACAAGGTGCAGAGTGCACTGAACCACACGCGCTACTTCGCCATACTCGATGTATTTCCTGCACTCTTCTTTTTTCTTAACGGGCTTACAGTTACACTCACCATGCGCGACCGCAAGGTGAGCAACCGAAAACTATTGGTGTACATGGGCAAGCGGGGATCGGTACTTATGTTGATTGGTTTGGCATGTTGCATCATCTGGCCCATGAACATTTTTATAGCCACAGGCTTGTTCTATGTAGCCACACCTTTCATTGCTCAGTGGAACAACATTTTGCTGCGCATCATACTGCTCATAGTGGTGCTGCTTGGCATGTTGCTGCTCTATATGGATGTGCCAACATCTACTATCTACGATATGCCCAATGTGCGTGATGGCGAAATCATAGGCATCAGCGGCTTCATACTTTTCAATGGATATTTTTCCATATTGCCCTGGTTCGCTTTTTTCTGCGCAGGCCTGCTGCATGGCCGCACTGATATCAGGCCCAAAGGGTGGCTGCCACCTTCAAGTATCATCGGTTTGCTACTTATTCTCAGCACTTTCTTTTTTCAGCACTATGCCCGCAAGATTGACAATGAAGGTGTCTTACAGGCCCGTTCCGATATTTTCCTTTTAAATATCAGGTTGCTCTATCCCGCATTCTGTGTATTCGCCCTTGGGTTTTCCATCATAGTTACCAATGCCTTTATTTATTTCTTCAGAAAATTTTCAATAACCAAAATTCTGAAGTTTGTGCAGACCGTTTCTGCATACAAGTACAGTGTCATTTTTTTTCACATGCTTATTGGTATCATCACCCTGATAGCTTCCAACAGGCAATTCTTCCACAAAAAACTTGTGCTCGTTATCTATGTAGTGGCGGCCACCTTCGCTACGTTTTACCTCACCATGCTGTGGCGCAAAAGGGTGAGTGAAAAAGGTCCTATGGAATGGCTTATCAAAAGAATTTCCGGCTCTACCAAGAATTAGACATCCGCATTGTGTACAGGCCGCTGCACTTCAGCAAGCCTGCACGCACCTCGCGCGATGTGCTGCATGTGCGCGATGCTTGGTACATAATTCTTTCAGATAGTAATGGCTGCACAGGAATTGGCGAGTGCGCTCCCATTTTTGGTTTGAGTGTAGAAACACGCCACCAAATGGATGAAGCAGTGCGCAGAATAACCTCAGGATTGGGTGAAGATGATCTACAGAAATTACTCAGCCACTATCCTGCCCTTTGTATGGCATTTGAAACTGCTGCAAGCGATTATCAGAACGGAGGTTTGCGCAGGCCTTTCAGCACATCTGACGATTTCAAAATTTCCATCAACGGATTGGTGTGGATGGATAACAAACAACAAATGCTGGATGAAGCGCGCAGAGAAATTGCTGAAGGTTATGGCTGTATCAAATTCAAAATAGGGGGGATAGACTTCGAAGATGAACTCGAATTGCTGCGGCAAATAAGAATTGAAAATGCACCTGAGCATTTGGAAATCCGGCTTGATGCCAATGGTGCCTTTGGTGCTAAGGATGCGCTGCCGAAATTAGAACGCCTTGCAGCCTTTCACATTCATAGCATGGAGCAACCCATAAAAGCCGGTCAGCAGGCAGCCCTGAAAATGCTTGTGCAGCAAACTCCCATTCCTGTCGCACTCGATGAGGAATTGATTGGAATAGATACATTGGAGAAAAAAATTTCGCTGTTGGATACTGTGAGACCACACTATCTCGTACTGAAGCCAACACTGCACGGTGGCTTCAGCGGTGCTGATGAGTGGATAGCACTGGCCAAGGAAAGAAACATAAAATGGTGGGCTACTTCTGCGTTGGAGAGCAACATCGGTCTCAACGCCATTGCCCGCTGGGTGCATACCAAACAAACTGAAATACCCCAGGGACTTGGCACAGGTAGTTTGTACAGCAACAACATAGCATCACCACTTCGCGCTGAGGGTGGTTGGCTAACTTGTACTGCCAATGAATGGGATTTGCATGAAATTGTAAACGCACCGTGAAGAATTATTACTTCATAGAAAACAAGAAGTACAGTCATGATGAATTCATGGTGCTTATCAATCATGCACATTCCGATGTGCCTACTGCATTGCACGATGGCTTCGAATTCGTTCAGATGTGGTTCAATCAGGTTGAGTCATTTGTTGTAAAAACTTCGGGCAGTACAGGCACACCCAAGTCTATTGTCATCATGCGCCAACAGATGGAGGCCAGCGCAAAACTCACTATTCAGCATTTTGCATTGCAAGATGCACGCATTGCGTTGCTCTGCCTTCCAGTTTCATTCATAGCCGGAAAGATGATGCTGGTGCGCACCTGGGTGGGCGGATGGAATTTGATTTGGAATATTCCCTCTTCCAATCCTATTAGAGACGTGCATGAAAGAATTGACTTCGCAGCCTTCACACCTATGCAAGTAATCAATATCCTGAATACCTGCCCGGAAAAATTTGAAGCCGTCAAAAAAGTGATAATAGGAGGCGGAGAAATCTCGCACGAATTGGAATCGAAGTTGAAAAATTGCAACAATGAAGTGTGGGTTACCTATGGCATGACAGAGACCATAACGCATGTAGCCTCACGCAAACTTTCAGGCAATGACGCATCGAATGAATACCATGCATTGCCTGGAATTTCATTTACAATAACGCATGATGGTAGGCTGATAATCCGAGCGGCTCATCTTGGCAGTCATCAATACACCACCAACGATGTGGTGCAACTGCATTCACCCACTTCATTTTCATTTGTTGGTCGTGCTGACCATGTCATCAACTCCGGTGGAGTAAAAATTTTTCCTGAACAAGTTGAACAAAAACTTGCGCCACTCATTGCAGTTCCTTTCTACATATCAGCCGAAGCCGATGAGGTGCTTGGCGAACGCGTGGTGCTCTACATGCAAACTGACGCACTCTCGCCAAGTCAAATAGCGATGTGGATAGAACAAATGAAAACGCTGTTGCATCCTTACGAAGTGCCTAAGATGATATATGCATTGCCAAAAATTGAACGCACACCAACTGGTAAAATAATGAGAAGATGATAGCCGCACAACCTCTGGTATTTGCCAGCCACAATGCACACAAAGTGCAGGAGATAAATGCCAAACTTGGAACAAGCATGCTTGTAAAAGGCTTGCATGAAATAGGCTGCACAGAAGAAATACCGGAGACTGCTGATACCCTCGAAGGCAATGCGCGCATCAAAGCATGGCATGTGTACAACCAATATGGGCACAACTGCTTTGCTGACGACACAGGCCTGGAGGTGGTAGCATTGAACAATGCACCTGGTGTGCGCAGTGCGCGCTACGCAGGCGAGCACAAGAGTTTTGAAGACAATATGAATCTCTTGCTGGAAAACATGAAGCACGAAACAAACCGTGAGGCTCGTTTCCGAACGGTTATTTGCCTCGTATTGCATGGAAAAGAATATGTGTTTGATGGAGTGGTTAACGGACACATAGCGCGTGAAAAGCGCGGCCTACGAGGCTTTGGTTACGACCCCGTGTTTGTGCCCGCAGTTACCTCGGCCACCTTTGCTGAGATGGATATGGATGAAAAAAACCTGATAAGCCATCGTGCTAAAGCTGTGCAATTGCTTGCTGAGTTTCTCCAAATAAATTTCTGATGCCTAAGCAATTTTCTTTTCAATCTCTATTCGATTGTCCGCATACTTTCTTACCAACTCCAAATCATGCGAAGTGAAAAGCACTGCGAGATTTTCAGTTTCGCACAATGATCTAAGCAAGCGCATCAAATCTTCTTTCGCTTCATAATCAAGAAAGGCAGTAGGCTCATCCATCAGCAGCAAAGGTGTTTGCTGAGCGAGTGATTTGGCAATCATGGCCTTTTGCGATTCGCCATCGCTAAGTCTGGCCAATGGCTCATTGGCCAAGTGGCCTATCTGCATACGATCTATGCAGTGCATTACTTGCATGTCGTCTTCACTATTGCCAAAGTGGAAGCGGCCCTGCATGGGATAGCGGCCCATCATCACCAATGTCTTTACATCAATGCCTTGCAGCGCTATGCGTTGTGTTAGTGTGATACTCACTAAGCGCGCTTGTTCGTTGTTGCTTAGTTCATGTATGTTTTTCTCGCCTATGTGTATTTGTCCATGCAGTGGTTTCATCAGCCCCGCAATGGTTCGCAGCAAAGTTGTTTTTCCGCTTCCGTTTTTTCCGGTTATGGCCAGCATCTCACCATGCTTCACCCGCAGGTTGAATGATTCCATAAGTGGCAGCTTATAGCCAACGCTCAGATTGTGTATGTGCAGCACGTCATTCATTTTAATTATTCAGATAATGGATCTGCTCTTAGTGCCTCTTACTAATATGTAGATAATGAATGGCGCTCCCAATGCCGATACCAGTGCATTGAGCGGAATGTGCAATACGCGCGACAACAAATCGGCAAGCATGGATGCGGCTGCACCACCCAATGCAACAGGCACTAAAAGGCGGGCATGCTCTGCGGTGTGCATAAGCAGGCGTGCAATGTGCGGCACCACCAGCCCTATGAAAGCTACAGGCCCGCAGAAGGCTGTGCTCATGCCAACCATAATACCCACAGAGAGCAAAATCAATAACCTTGTTTGCTTAACAGGCACACCCATGTTGTGCGCATAGTCATCACCCAGCAGCAGCAGATTGAGGTGTTTCAAAATGAAAAGTATGATTACACCGCTCAATACAATGCCTCCTCCAAGCATCACCACTTCGCTCATATCGGCTTCGCTGTAACTGCCCATGCCCCACAATGCAAAACTTTTTACAGAATCGCTGCTGGCTCTGAACTGAAGCGCACTCACTATGGCTGAGGTAAAAAAACCGAGCATGATACCGAATACAAGCAGCGTGGTATTGTCAGCTAAACGCTGCGACACTAACATGATGAGCATAAGTACGGAGATGGCACCGGCAATGGCCGCAACAATTACCGCTGCGTGACCACCTGCAGAAGTTGACCACGGCAAGCCACTGCCTGCACTCAGCATCAGCACTGCCACCCCAAGCGAGGCGCCACTGCTTATGCCCAGTACCGATGGGCCAGCCAGCGGATTGCGAAACAAAGTCTGCATAAGCCAACCACTCAGCGCAAGAGCTACACCGGCCACCGCAGCTATGCACGCCTGCGGCAATCGCACCTCGCGCATCACTAAGTTGTGTTGTTCGTTCAGCGCATCGCCCAGCAAACCATGCCATACATCACCAACACCAATGCCCGATGCACCTGTAAGTAATTCAGCCGTGAACAGCACCACACAAACTCCGCAGAGCAGTACAATTCTCAGTGTGATGCCGCTTGAAAACATAAGGCGGCAAATAAAGCTGAGCTTGCCGTGAATGATGAATTGACAAAAAAGAAAGCCCCTGCCAATCGGCAAGGGCTTTCATTGTGTCTAACCCCAAAACACACAAAATGAACCAATGTGTTTTGAGCCGTTTAATATTTTCTAACCTAAGTAAGACTTCAGCATCTTACTGCGGCTCGTATGCTTCAGCCTGCGTATCGCCTTCTCTTTTATCTGGCGAACACGCTCACGAGTCAGGTCAAATCGCTCACCTATTTCTTCCAATGTCAGAGGATGTTCACCATTCAACCCAAAGTACAGGCGCACCACATCAGCCTCGCGGCTGGTCAGCGTCCGCAGCGAACGTTCTATCTCTTTGCGCAGCGACTCATGCAACAAGTCTGTATCAGGTGATGGGGTGTCGTTAGTCTGCAACACATCATACATCGTGCTGCTGCTGTCATCACCATCCTTCAATGGCGCGTCCATACTTACATGGCGGCCACTGTTGCGCAACGACTGCTTCACCTCATCCAATGTCATCTCCAACACCTCTGCCAACTCAGCAGGGGTTGGCGGGCGCTCAAATTCCTGCTCCAGCTTCGCAAACGCTTTGTTTATTTTGTTGATGCTGCCAATTTTATTCAGTGGCAAACGAACAATACGACTTTGCTCGGCAAGTGCCTGCAAAATGCTTTGACGAATCCACCACACCGCATAGGATATGAATTTGAAACCACGCGTTTCATCAAAACGCTGAGCAGCCTTGATGAGGCCAAGGTTTCCTTCGTTGATCAAGTCAGGAAGTGAAAGTCCTTGGTTCTGATATTGTTTTGAAACTGAAACCACAAAGCGCAGATTAGCTTTAGTCAGCTTCTCCAGTGCAGTCTGGTCACCCGCTTTGATACGCTTGGCGAGTTCTACCTCCTCCTCAGCAGTTATCAGATCCACACGGCCAATCTCTTGCAGGTATTTGTCCAGCGAGGCCGTCTCGCGATTGGTTACCTGTTTGGTTATTTTAAGTTGTCTCATTGTATTTTTTGATTCGGTGAATTGTTGACTTGTTGATTATACATGCCATTCACTTGGTTCAATTTGCTGTTTTCAATTCAAACTTAGTTGAGCGAATTACTTTCAATGACTTTTTTCAATATCCATTTTCAATTGAATTCAATTCTCCGCTGGCTCCGGCTTTGGCAGCAACACTTTGCGCGACAATTTGTATTTGCCACGGTCATCTTTACCTATCACCTTCACCTGTATGCGGTCGCCTTCTTTCAGTACATCGCGCACATTTTCTATTCTGCGCCATTCTATTTCCGATACATGCAACAGGGCATCTTGCTTGGGAAGTATTTCCACAAAAGCACCAAACGCCTGTATATTTTTTACAACACCATCATAGATAGCACCCACTTCAATTTCCGGAGGAAAACAAATGTTTTTTATAGCACGCACTGCACCATCCAATGATTCTTTATTCGTTGCAGCTACTTCTACTATGCCTTTGCCATCTACCTCGGTTATCGAAATGGTTGCTCCTGTGGTCTTCTGGATTTCCTGAATCACCTTGCCACCTGGGCCAATTACAGCTCCTATTGTTTCTGATGGGATTTCCAATGATACAATGCGTGGTGCATGTGGTTTGTAATCAGTGCGTGGCTTGTCTAATGTCTTGGTTATTTCTCCCAATATGTGCAGACGACCATCACGAGCCTGAGCCAATGCATTCTTCACCATGTCCATACTCAAGCCTTTTATCTTGATGTCCATCTGACAAGCTGTGATGCCCTTCGCTGTGCCTGTCACTTTGAAGTCCATATCACCTAAGTGATCCTCATCACCAAGTATGTCTGAAAGAATCTGATACTTCGAATTGTCTTCGTTAGTAATCAACCCCATAGCAATGCCCGAAACAGGTGCGCTGATAGGCACACCGCCATCCATCAGAGCGAGTGTACCTGCACACACCGTAGCCATTGACGATGAACCGTTCGATTCAAGTATATCAGAAACTATGCGGATAGTGTATGGGCAAACTTCACGCGAAGGCAACACAGGCTTCAATGCACGCAGTGCCAGATTGCCGTGGCCTATTTCCCTGCGGCTTGTAGCACGTATAGGTCTTGCCTCACCGGTGCTGTATGGTGGAAAGTTGTAATGCAGCAAAAATTTGTCTTCACGCTTGTGCACCACTGAATCTATTGTTTGCTCATCGAGCTTGGTGCCAAGGGTCAGCGTAGTCAGCGACTGTGTTTCGCCACGGGTGAAAATGGCTGAACCATGTGTGCCGGGCAGATAATCCACCTCACTCCAGATTGGGCGAATCTCAGAAGTCTTCCTTCCGTCCAGGCGCTGGCCATCCATCAGTATCATGTTGCGCATCGCATCCTTGATACAGTCATGATGAAATTTCTTGAACAGAAATGCTTTTTCTTCCTTCTGCTCATCGGTGAACTGCGCATTGAATGCTTCTTCTATGGCATGAAATGCATCGGTGCGCTCCTTCTTACCTGCCGACTTCTTGGCAGTGTCATAATATTTTTGATAACACGCATCCCAAACCTGCTTCTTCAACTCTTCATCTTTTGGCTCATGGTCATAGGTGCGTTTCACTTTCGATTTCTCCACACCAGCGGCCAGTGCAGTTTGTGCAGCGCATTGTTTCTTGATGGCTTCATGCGCTACTTCCAGCGCGGCTATCATGTCAGCTTCGCTCACTTCCTTCATCTCTCCTTCTACCATGATGATGCTGTCATCACTGCCTGCAACCATCAATTCCAAATCTGCAGTTTGCAGCATAGGCCAGGTAGGATTGATGACGAACTGACCACCTACACGTGCCACCCGCACTTCGCTTATCGGCCCGTTGAATGGTATGTCAGAAACGGCCAGCGCGGCTGAAGCTGCAAGCCCGGCAAGGCTGTCAGACATGTTACTATCATCAGCCGAAATGAGGTTTACCACCACCTGCACTTCAGCATGAAAATCGTCAGGAAACATGGGGCGCAATGCGCGGTCTATCAGGCGGGCTACAAGTATTTCATCATCATAAGGGCGTGCCTCACGCTTGAAGTATCCCCCCGGAAAGCGGCCAGCGGCTGCGTACTTCTCGCGATATTCTACTGTGAGGGGAAGAAAGTCAACTCCTTCTTTGGCTTCTTCGCTGGCTACTACTGCTGCAAGCAACATAGTGTCGCCCTGCCTCACTACCACCGAGCCATGTGCCTGCTTGGCAAGTTTACCCGTTTCGATGGTTATCGGGCGTCCATTTCCCAGGTCAATAGTCTGGGTTTTCAAATCATAGTTCATCTTTTGCTATGTGTATTTAATTGTTTGATTTCATTCGAACGGGCAGGCCGGTAACAGCCATTTCAAAAAACGCGAAAAGGCAATTGGTTTCAATTGCCCTTTCTGCCAGCTTTAGCAGCCTGTAATTTTATTTGCGCAGGTCAAGTTCTTTAACGATAGCGCGGTAACGGGTAATGTCGGTTTTGTGCAGGTAGTCCAGCAGGCTTCTGCGCTTGCCCACCAATCTGATAAGTGAACGCTGGGTGCCGTAGTCTTTCTTGTTCACCTTCAGGTGTTCTGTAAGGTGGCTGATGCGGTGTGTGAAGAGAGCAATTTGCCCTTCTGCCGAGCCGGTGTCTTTCTCAGACTTGCCGTGCTTCTTGAAAATTTCTTGTTTCTTGTCTGTTGTAAGGTACATGCCAATACTTTTTTAAGTGATTTTTATGCTTGCCTTCTGCAAGGAAAATGAACGTTGCCATTTCCTTTTTTTAAGGGCGGCAAATGTATGCGCCTCACTTAGTTGGGGCAAAAAAAGTTTTTTCACTGCTTTTTCGGGAGTGAGAGCTATATATAATCTCTGAAATGAATTATGCAGCAATTCGGGTAACATAACCTAAAGGTTTGGTCAGGATATATTCGCCCGAATTTTCTTCACAGACAAATTCAACAAGTTCATGTCTTATTTACAAGAGAAATTAGTGGGTGAAGGTCTCACTTATGATGACGTTCTGCTTGTGCCTGCACACTCCAATGTGCTTCCCCGCGAGGTCAACATTCAATCAAAATTTAGCCGAAACATTGTACTGAACACACCACTGGTGAGTGCAGCTATGGACACTGTAACAGAAAGTGAAATGGCCATTGCTATGGCCAGGCAAGGCGGCATAGGTGTGATTCACAAAAACATGAGCATAGCTGATCAGGCACAGCAGGTGCGCAAAGTGAAGCGCAGCGAAAGTGGTATGATTCAAGATCCAGTGACCCTGCCATTGACCGCCACAGTAGGCGATGCACTCAAGCAAATGGCAGAGAATAAGATTGGTGGTATTCCGGTAGTAGATGACAAGGGTTTGCTGAAAGGCATAGTGACCAACCGCGATTTGCGTTTTGAAAAGGATAATGCCCGCGCCATCACCGAGGTGATGACCTCAGAACATTTGATAACTACTGACAAGCCTAATGATTTGCCAGCGGCTGAGCAAATACTACAAGCACATAAGATAGAAAAACTACCGGTAGTGGATAAGGCCGGAAAACTGATTGGCTTGATGACTTACCAAGATATTATCAAGCTCAAGAAATATCCCAACTCGTGCAAGGATTCGTTAGGCAGATTGCGCGTAGCGGCTGCCGTTGGCGTAACACATGACACCATGGAGAGAGTAGAGGCGATGGTAAAAGCAGGTGTTGACGCCATAGTCATCGATACTGCACATGGGCATTCGCAAGGGGTAATAGATATGCTTAAGCAGGTGAAAGAAAAATATGGAAAAAAAGTAGATATAGTGGTTGGCAATATTGCAACTGTCGAAGCAGCTAATGCACTTGCCGAAGCCGGTGCTGATGCGGTGAAGGTGGGCATAGGGCCGGGTAGCATTTGCACTACACGTGTGATAGCAGGTGTAGGTGTACCCCAACTTACTGCGGTGATGGATGTGGCCCATGGTATCAATGACAAGACTATGCCCATTATAGCCGATGGTGGCATTCGGTTTACAGGTGATATAGTGAAGGCCATAGCAGGTGGTGGCCACACCGTAATGGTTGGCAGCATGCTGGCAGGCACTGAGGAGAGTCCGGGCGAAACCATCATTTACGAAGGAAGAAAATTCAAGAGTTACCGAGGTATGGGCAGCGTGGAAGCCATGCAGCAAGGCAGCAAAGACCGCTACTTTCAGGATGCTGAAGACGACATCAAGAAATTGGTACCTGAGGGCATCAGTGGCAGGGTGCCCTTCAAAGGCAGTGTGCAGGAAGTGATGTATCAGGTGATGGGTGGCTTGCGTGCTGGAATGGGATATTGCGGTGCTGCAACTATCGAACATCTACAACAATCAAAATTTATTCGCATCACCAATGCCGGAGTGAAGGAGAGCCACCCGCATGATGTGTTCATCACACGCGAGGCTCCTAATTATAGTTTGAAATAGATCCGCTACAGCACTTCCGTATTCTCTTGGTTTGGTGTTGTCATCTTTTTGTACATCAAATATTCCAGTGCTATGCGTGTGGCTATGAAGGACATTGCAACCACAGCAGGGCCGAAAGAGGAGAATATGAGCAGCAGGAATACTCCAATAGGCATTATCAATCCCAGCATACATATCTGATAAAATACATGTGGCTGAATCGAAAGAGCCTGCTTGTCTTGCTTGTAAACGAAGTACATACTTACAGCTTATGTAACTAACAAAGCTATGCTGTTGAAAAAGACACCACTTTGATTGTTCCCAAAAAAGTCTCTGTCCATGAATTCACTTCTTGCAGCTTTAGTCATACCAACCATTTCGGCTTCCATGCCTATCTGAAAACTCAATGAAATCATGATGAGCATGATTGCAATTCCAAATATGAATATCAAGACGCGGTCGCTTACAGAACTTTCACTGCCGCGATAAAAGAAGAGATAAAGCCCGAGTATGATGAACAACTCTACCACCATGCTGAACAAAACCATGAAACTGCTCAAATGCACATCATGAAGTGGCAGTGCCATGATGATGTAAAAAATACTCAGCAGTGTGCTTTTGATTTTCATGTTTTGTTGCTGAGGATAAATATCATTTTTCTTAATTCTTCAATACCCGAAATGTGTGGCTGCTTTCACCAAAGTGAACCACCAGTATATAACAACCGCCACTCACATCGCTGATGTCAATGGTCAATTTGGTTGTGCTGATTGGCGACATGTTCAACAACAAGCGGCCTGTGGCATCAGTCAACTCTATTTTATCTATTGGCGTGGAAAAACTCACATTAATCACATCAACAGTCGGATTTGGAAATACATGCATGTCAGTGGACCCTATTGTTTCGATATGCTCTACAGGTGTGCATGTAAAATCTGTAAGCTGGTCTTGCAGAAAATCATACCGCGCTGATACGAATGGCTTCAAGCCCAAAATGTTTCCCACACTCTGATCTGTATTCTGTTCAAATTGCAAAAACGTAAATAGTTTGTTTGGATCTGCCTCTACGCCATCTGAAATAGCTGTGTGCAATGAGTCTATCAGGTAGTCCATGTGGGCACTGTTGAAATAGTCATTCAAAGTATTGCACATGAAATTGCGGTATTCATCCCAATACACATCCACATCTTTCATCTTCATGTGCAAGGGCCGTTGTGCAGGAGCAATGGGCACATAATCTATCGGCACTGTGGTCATATTGCCAATGCTGCCGCTGAAGTTGAAACTGCCGAAAGCCTCGTTCACATCCCAATTTATCCATTCAAAGCGGTTGGTGGCTGTGTTGTGATATACAAAATAGTTGTGCCCGCTGCCTGTGTAGCTGTCGAATTGGCTGAACATGATGCTCGTGGCCCAGCTCTTCACATATTCCATGGTGTTGAACGAGGCATCAAGCGAATCCACCAATTGATCGGAAGGTGTATTGTTGAGATTGTCAATGAACCAAATCAAATCAGTCCAGTCATTTTCATCGCTGTTGGTTTCTTTGGTGTAGTTGCTTTCGTATGGGCCGGCACTGGTACCCGCAAAGTGCAAGTCGCCATGCGGGTCGCCTTTGTACAAGTTGCCGCCCTTGTTGCCGAAGTGTGTTTTCAGAAATTTTTTGTCCACTTCTTCTACCAGTATATAGAAGCCGAACAACTCGCCATTCACATACACATTGGCATAGTCGCAGCGCGGGGCAGGTACTTGGTAGTGGTTCAAAAAATCGAGACACAACTTTTCGCGCAAAAAACTTGGGTCTTTGAAACCGTTGTTCAGGTTGAATTCATTCTCATCATCCACCTCATTGCTGTCTATAAATTCTTCGGTAGAAATCTTCCAGCTCTTTTTGATGCTTGGGTTGTTGAAACTGCTGTTGCCTTTGAATTTGAAACCCACACTGTCCTTCACCACTCCATCAAAATCCAACGTGCCCATCAGATATACGGCACTCCCAGTTTGGTCTTCTAAAGTATGATTGGTCAACATTTGCTGATGCCAGTTGGATATCGGAAATGTGATGTGAATTTCGTGAATCAACTGAACACTGTTCCAGATGGCATCTCCCGGATTTTGTGCATGGATGCTGCTAACGATTGCAGCCGATATGAAAGCTGTAAGCAGATTTTTATTCATGTTTCGTATAGTCAAGGTTGAGCTTTTTTTCGTGACTGCCAATTAAGGCAAAAGTTTAAGATTTCCTTCAAATCTGATTCTATTACCTTCGCCCGCCTTTACAAAAAAAGGAGGCCCTGTTACACGCTTTATGAAGACACTTAAACATTTTCTGCCCGCATTATTTCTGCTCTTTTCTCTGGCTCTTTCAGCACAAGACAAAAACGCGACAATACTCACTGTAGATGCTGAACCCACTACACTTGAAGAGTTCGAAAACATTTTTAAGAAAAACAACCGCGACTCAGCCATCACTGTGCAAAGCCTTGATGAATACATGGAACTGTTCATCAATTTCAAACTGAAGGTGAAAGAAGCACGCTCGCTGGGCCTTGACACTGTTGGCAAATTCAAAAGTGAACTGGAGGGTTATCGCGCCCAGTTGGCCAGACCTTATCTGACTGACACCGATAAGTTGACCGACATGATAAACGAAGCCTACCAGCGCCAGCAGACTGAGGTGCACGCCATGCACATACTTGTGAAGTGCGACCCTGCGGCTACAAGCCTTGATACACTTGCGGCATACAACCGTGCTATGGCACTGCGTATGCGCGTAGCAGGTGGCGAAGACTTTGCTGCTGTGGCACGGGGCAAGGATGGCAGCGATGACCCAAGTGCCAAAGACAATGGTGGCGACCTTGGTTTCTTCACCGTATTTCAGATGGTACATCCCTTTGAGGATGCCGCCTACAACACACCCATAGGTGAGCTGAGCATGCCGGTACGCACGCGCTTCGGATATCACATCATCAAGGTAGTAGATAAGAGAACAGCACGCGGTGAGGTGCATGTAGCACACATCATGATAAAGCCAAAAACAGATGCAGATGGTGATACCAATGCAGCCTCTAAAGCCAACGAGATTTATCAGAAAATTGTGAGTGGCGAAGAAACTTTTGAAAACCTCGCGTCCAAATTCAGCGATGATCTGAGCACTGCCAAGAAGGCGGGTGAGCTGCCCTGGTTTGGCACCAACAAAATGGTAATAGAGTTTGAGGATGCCGCATACAGCCTGCAAAAAGATGGCGATGTGAGTCGCCCTGTAAAGACAGCCTTCGGATACCACATAGTGAAACGACTTGGATACAAGCCCGTTCCACCATTTGCTGATGTGGAGAAGGAACTGAAGAACAAAGTGAGTAAGGATGGCCGCAGCGAAAAGACACGTCAGAGTTTCATTGATAAAATAAAAAAGGAATACAACTTTACCTACAACGCGGCAGCACTTGCTCCTGTGCTGGCCAAGGCTGATACCAGCATTTATGAAGGAAAAGTAAAACTGAAAAAGCGCGCTCTGAAACAACCGTTAGTTACCATCAATGGAAAAAATTATACAGTAAAGCACTATCTGGAATACCTGCAGATGCGTGGCAAAACACGCACGCGCCAGACACCACAGGAGTATGTGAATGCTATGGCTGCAGCCTACAGCGAGGACATGCTTCTGGATTATGAAAATGCCCGGCTGGAGCAAAAGCACACACCCTTCAGACTATTGATGAAAGAATACCGCGAAGGCATACTGCTCTTCGAACTGACTGACCAAAAGGTGTGGAGCAAGGCAGTGAAGGACACTACAGGCCTGAGAGAATATTACGAAGCCAACAAACAAAAATTCATGTGGCCTGAGCGTGCTGATGTTGTGATATATACCTGTGCAAGTGACAGTGTGGCCGGTGTGCTTCGCGGCTACTTAGCCGAGGGCCGCGACCGCTCTGCCATAGCCGGTGAACTAAACAAAAATTCGCAACTCAACCTGCAAATAGAACAAGATGTATATGCCAAGGAAGACCGTGAGTTGCTTTCTAAAATTCAATGGCAAAAAGGATTGAACCAAAACATCTATGAAAATGGTTTGGTGTATGTGATAGATGTCCAGGAAATATTGCCCCCTTCGGTGAAGAAACTGAATGAAGCGAAAGGCCTGATCACATCAGACTATCAAACTTATCTCGAACAGCAATGGATAAAGGAACTGCGCGCCAAATACAAAGTACAGGTGAACGAAGAAGTGTTGCACTCAATCAGGTGATAGTGCTATTGCTATACATTCGTGCAAGCCTCTCTTGAAAGTAATTGTCGGCCATGCGTTGAACCAAATCAGCCTTGAAGGAAATCTAACTAAACGATACAACATGAAACTTACAGAACTCAGGTTGCTTCGGTTGGTATTGACATCATGGCTATTCACATTATTCATGACTGCCTGTAACAACCAGGCCGACCAATCCGCCATAGTAGCCAAGGTGGGAGACAAGGAACTTACATGGATCGACCTTTCGGAGATAATTCCGGACAATACCAATTCCATTGACAGTGCACAATTGGCTGAGAGTTACATTCAAAATTGGGTAAAGCAACAAGTACTTATTAACCACGCAGAAGCCAGCCTGAGTGATGACAAAAAATCATTCGATGAAATGATAGAAAACTACCGTACCTCGCTACTCACTTATACCTATGAGCAGGAGTGGCTTCGCCAAAAGCTGGATACCGTGGTGGTGGAAGAAGAAATAGTGAAGTACTACAATGACAACGAACAAAACTTTGAACTGAAGGGCTACATACTAAAGGTGAAATTTTGCGCCATAGCATCAGACAGTAAAGCGTTGCCCGGATTAAAAAAACTATTTGCAGCGAGCAAACCAGAAGATCATGTAAAACTCGAAAAATATTGTGTGGACAATGGAGCATCATTCTACTTTGATGAGGATCGGTGGATGCTGTGGGAAGACTTCATCAAACAAATTCCACTGGGTGATTATGATGCCGAAACCTTTCTGAAAAAAAACAAGCAATTCAATTTTGAAAAGGAAAACAATTACTACCTGATAGCCATCACTAACTATCAATTAGACGGCAGCCGATCACCACTGAGTTTCGAGCGTGACAAAATCAGGAGCATGATTATCAACAAACGCAAAACGGAACTGCTCGAGCAAATGCGCGAAGATTTGTATCAAAAAGCATTGCAGGAAAAACAAATTGAAACCTATTACCAAACGCAATGAAAAAATGGATTAGAAATATGTTGACGTTAGCAATGGCATTGGCAAGCGCCATGGGCTATGCTCAACCGCTGCAACTGATAGATGGGGTGATAGGCACTGTAGGCAATGAAATAGTACTATACAGCGACCTGCAAGCCACACTGTCTGAAATGCAGGCCAGCGGCCAGGTTGATGATGCTTCTATGTGTGGGTTGCTTGAAAACCTGATGTATCAAAAGTTGCTGCTCAACCAAAGTAAATTAGACAGTATAGAAGTGAGCGATGCTGAAGTGCAGCAACAAGTAGAGCAACGATTAGACTACTTCATCCGCATGTTTGGGAGTACCGAAGAGTTTGAGAAATATTACAACAAAACAACAGCACAACTTAAGAACGAATACTTCGACCTGATACGCGACCAACTGCTGGTACAACGCATGCAAGAGGAGGTAACCAAAAATCTGAAAGTGACCCCTGCTGATGTAAAACGCTACTATGAATCAGTGCCTCAAGATTCACTGCCACTCATTGGTGAACAGGTTCAATACTCGCAGATAGTGATTCAACCGGAGATAAGGCAAGAGGAAATAGAACGCGTGATGCATGTATTGGACAGCCTGCGATCAAGGCTTGTAGCAGGCCGCAGCACCATGAAGTTGGAAGCCTTGAAGTGGAGCGAAGACCCAGGCAGCAAGCGCAATGGTGGTTGCTATCCACTGCAGCGCAGAGGCACATTTGTACCTGAATATGAAGCAGCCGTGTACAACACCGGAGAGGGCATGTTCACACCTGTGTTCAAGTCCGAGTTCGGATATCACATTGTAAAAGTGATAGAGAAGAGAGGTGAGTACTACGAAAGCTGCCACATACTGATGTCACCCCAACTGAGCGATGAAGACCTCACCCATGCATACCTCCGCTTAGATTCAGTAAAGGTTTTGATTGATGCGGATTCCATCGCATTTGCTAAAGCTGCCATCAGATACAGCACCGACAAAGACACTCGCAATGCTGGTGGCCGGATCATGAACTCAGCAACTGGAGGCACCAAGCACGATGTAGCGCAGCTTCCTGCCGAGTTGAATCTGATTCTGATGGATTTGAAACCGGGTGATGTAAGCGACCCCGTTCTCACCACCATGCCTGATGGCACAGAGGCTTATGTCATTTACAAACTTGACTCGCGTATGCAGGCTCATGTGGCTAACATTAAAGATGACTACGAAATATTTCTCGCTGTGACAACAGGCAACGCCAAGCAGGCAGAAGCTGACAAATGGGTGCGAAAAAAGTTATCTGCCACTTATTCGCATTTACATCCTGACTATGCGGATTGTGAGTTTCAATTTCCTTGGGGGTCAGGCAGGTAATAAATAATGCGTTCACAATTTTTTGAAATGCCCAAGGTTCTCTTGCAGAAGGCAAACCTATTTTCGCCCTCCAAGCAATCTCTTCAACTACTTGTTCAGTAAGCCACCGACAAGTTTCAAATCAAAAAAAATATTGTGCATACACTTAGTTGATGCACCCACAACAGAAATATGTCAGAAATAAAATTCAACAACGATGCCGAGGCACTCGATTCTCTCAAGGGCAAATACAACACACTGAAAAATGAAATTAGCAAGGCTATAGTTGGTCAGGATGAGGTAGTAAAAAGTGTACTCATCTCAGTATTTGGCAATGGTCATTGCTTGCTGGTGGGTGTGCCTGGTCTGGCCAAAACACTTCTGGTAAGCAGCATAGGTCGGGCGCTTGGCCTTTCATTCAGCCGCATCCAATTCACGCCTGACCTTATGCCAAGCGATATCATTGGTTCCGAGATTCTTGATGAAAACCGTCATTTCAAATTTGTAAAGGGGCCACTCTTTTCTAATATCATTCTGGCTGATGAGATAAACCGGACACCACCCAAAACACAAAGCGCCCTGCTCGAAGCCATGCAGGAGCGCAGGGTAACGGCCGCAGGTCATACCTACGAATTGCCATCCCCATTTTTTGTACTTGCCACACAAAACCCGATAGAGCAGGAGGGTACCTACCCACTGCCAGAAGCACAACTCGACCGCTTTATGTTCAATATCTGGGTTGACTATCCAACCTTCGAAGAAGAAAAGCAAATAGTAAAAAGCACTACTACCAATGTTGTGGCAGAATTGAATCCGGTCATCACCGGACAGGAAATTGCATTCTACCAGCAACTCATTCGCAAAATGCCCGTGGCCGACAACGTAGTAGAATATGCAGTGCGATTGTCGAGCAAGACACGTCCCGGAGGTGAGCTAGCACCTTCCATGGTCAATGAATTTTTGAGTTGGGGTGCAGGACCTCGTGCTTCGCAATACCTCATCATTGGGGCTAAATGCCAGGCAGCACTCAATGGAAAATATTCGCCTGATATAGAAGATGTGAAAGCTATAGCCACACCAATTCTGCGCCACCGCATAGTGCGTAACTACAAAGCGGAAGCAGAAGGCTACACGGTAGAGCGCATCATCAGCGAATTGATGTGATGAAACAAAAAAAACCGGCAGTTTTCACCACCGGTTTTGCTCGTTGTCTTCTTTAGGAATTGTGTTGCTTACTTCTTCACCACCCGCGTTGTTTGCACCTGTCCATCTGCAATCAATCTCAGAAAGTAAATGCCCGATTCTAAATCGCCTGCTGACCAGTTCAGCTTTTGTTGTCCCTGTGATTTATTACCATAAAAAATCGCTTTCACTTTTTTACCAGTGATGTCAAACAATTCCACTTGCACTAAAGTGGAACCAGACAAAGTGAATTCAATGATGCCGGATTCAGACATTGGATTCGGCATTGCATGCAAGTTGCTCACTGTGGCCAACAATTCTTCTACTCCTGATATTATCACTTCTTCGCAGTCAGTAGCACTGCAGGTTTGTGCATTGGCAAGATCTAAATAGGTTACGCAAATATTGTAGGTACCGCCATTGGCATAGGTGTGCGCACCTGTGGAATTCAGGGTAGGGAAACTGCCATCACCCCAGCCAATACCATAGGTGGGCTGCTCCGCGCCTGTGCCTACTGAAGTTACTGTCACCGTGTTGCCATCGATTGTTACAGTTATTTCTACACTACAATCCGATTTCGATTCGGTTATGGTCACCTCCTGACAAGATGTTACAGTGCAATTGGCCTCATCATCTATGTCGTAATAAGTGACGCAAATGCTGTAAACACCAGCCTCGGTGTATGTATGAAATGCAGCGTCAGAACCAGTGGATGGCGTGGTGCCATCTCCCCAATCAATACTATACCCAGGCGTGGCTGCACCACTACCACTTACTGTAGCACCCACCGTCATTCCAGTTATGAAAGTATCGAAGGTCATTGTACAAGCGCCACTTCCACTGCCAATCACCACGGGTTCACAATCCTGAACGTAGCATTCAAATGCATTTTCACTATCGAGATAAACACCGCATATTTCATATTCACCATCAGCAGCATATGTGTGTTCGGCAGTAGCAGTGAAGTCGAATGTCCCATCGCCCCAATTGATGGTGAAACTTTCTGTAGCTGCTCCATCGCCTGTCAGCGTAGCTGATACCGTATTGCCATCCTGTACTATGCTAAGGTCTGCAGTGCATTGAGCAACGAGAATTTTGCCACTGAGTATAGCAGCCGTCAGTAAATAAAAAGATTTCATGTTTGCTGGTTATTTGTAAAGTTCAATATTAGAAATGATACAAGGCGAAAATATTCTACCCCAACCAGCAGCCAAAAACATGGAAAAAACAAGAGGCCGCAATTGCGGCCTCATGTCACTAAACCTTTAACCAAAACCTGCCCTACTTGAGTAACACTCCTGTTGGGGAAGGTCTCTAATGAAACACAGACAAAAAATGTCTGCTATCTCTTATGGCAAAGATGCCGGGTTTGATTTTCGGTTGCCTGTTAAAAGGCTGTAAACACAAGGCCGCTTTTGGGTATGGCCTGCTAATGCAGCTATTTCAGAAAAATGTCTTGATATCAGTCAACATCATGGCGTTGAGTTGTTTTCGTCCAAAATCTTTGGTCAGTTCTTAGGAAAAAAGAAAACCGCCTTGTTTTCAGATCAAAGAATTGACTTACTCACAAAGCGGCCCTCCACCCTATTTTGTTTCTGATTGAATCCCTTAACAGAAATCAAACTCAGTATTCATTGTTCAGTTTTCAAATGCATTCGCTATAAGTGCATGATAGAAAAAGAAAACCGCCTTGTGTTGGGAGCAAAGAATTGTCTTAATAGCAAGGCGGCCCTCCACCCTATATCGTTTTTGTTTGATTCTGTTGGAGCGAATCAGACTCAGTTTTTTTATCAGCCATGTATGTTTTGGTCATGTGTTTTGACAAGAGAAAAAGAAAACCGCCTTGTGTTGGGAGCAAAGAATTGTCTTAGTAGCAAGGCGGCCCTCCACCCTATTTCGTTGGAATATGGGCCAGCCTTCTTTTGCTTAGGCAGCCATTCCCGGTCGTTCTAATTGTTCAGTTAGTTGCGAGTAAACTATTTGGCAGCTTTCTTTTACCCGTATTACCAGACTGGGTAGTTGGTCAAGATTTCGCAGGTGTTTGCTGTCTTGCTCTATCTGCAATATGTCTTGCTCCATGTCTTTGATGCCGAGCATAGACACAGAACTCTTAGCCTTGTGAGCCAAAGGGTGCAGTGACAGCGGTTCGTTCTTACGAACACACTCTTCCATTTCTTTGATGTAATTGGGGACTTGTTGGAGAAACAGCCTGATGATGTTGTTTATCATCTCCCTGTTGCCCTGAAAGACCTGGTTGAGATACGACAAGTCGTACCTTACGGTAGCAGTTTGCAGTTCCATTGTGTTTAAGTTAGGTTGGTTAGGTAGCTTTAACCGCAAGTGTTTTCAGAAGGTTTCGTTTTTCAGAATAAAAATTTTACCTTCGAAAAAAATGGCCTGCAGCCAAAACTGCACTTCATACTTTCGGCCATCATCTGTGGTTTCATTGCAGAGCAGATATTTTTTATGAATAAAATTATTGTTACAGGTGGCGCTGGTTTCATAGGCTCACACACCGTTGCCGAATTGGTGGCTGAGGGCTACATTCCTGTGATTATTGACAACTTTTCCAATAGTGATGAACGCGTGATAGCGGGACTTGCCACCATCACCGGAACAGAACCTGTTCTCTACCGGGCCGACAGTTGCGATGTGGATGCACTTCGCAAAATTTTTCACGATGAGAAGCCAGCGGGCGTAATTCATTTTGCAGCTTACAAGGCAGTGCATGAGAGTGTGGCCGACCCACTCAGGTATTATCGAAACAATCTGTTGTCGTTAGTTGCATTGATGGAGGTGATGAATGAAACAGGCGTCAGAGATTTGGTTTTCAGCAGCAGTTGTACGGTGTATGGCGAGCCTGATGTGAATCCGGTAACTGAACAGAGTCCGTTCAAGCAAGCTGTTTCGCCCTATGGCTATTCCAAACAGGTGTGCGAACAAATCATCAGAGACGCGCATCGGGCATCCAATCATTTGTCTGCTTCTATTCTGCGCTATTTCAATCCTGTTGGTGCTCACCCAACGGGACTCATTGGTGAGCTACCCTTCGGCACTCCCAACAATCTTGTGCCGTACATCACTCAAACTGCCGCAGGTATACGCAAGCAGCTTACGGTATTTGGCAATGATTACAATACGCCTGATGGCACCTGCATTCGCGATTATATACATGTAGTGGATTTGGCAAAGGCACATGTGAAGGCACTGCAATGGCTCGAAAAGAATGCGGGAGCATGCGGGTATTTCAACATCGGGCAGGGCCGTGGAGACAGCGTATTGGATGTAATAAAGGCTTTTGAAAAATGTACAGGCCTGTCGTTGAACTATAGCATTGGCCCACGCAGACCGGGAGATGTGGAGCGCGTGTGGGCCGATGTGAGCAAAGCCGGCAACGTGCTTGGCTGGAGCACTCAGCTTACCCTGCAAGATGCCATGCGCGATGCATGGAATTGGCAACTGCAACTATCCAATATGACTTAGTCCGGAGGAGAAAGGTATCGACAGTTTAGGGTGATGCCGGGGCAGGCAACTTTAGATCATAGCTTTTTTTCTCTTTGTTCTTAAGAGAATTTTGGCGCAACCAGGGGTTCAGTAGTTTCAATTCTTTGTATGTAATGTTGAATGACTTGGCAAATACTGCCAGATCAGTGATTGAGCTATCCACAGTGATTGTGCGCACATCAAGCGGCTCATATAAATCAGCCGGGCGTATAACGAAGCCATACTTGTCCGCATTGTTACAAATTTCTTTCATCGCAAGAATGCGATAAACATATCGTCCGGTTTCTTCATTCAGCAGCAAGTCCCAATACGTGTTTTCTTTTTGTTTTTCCATTTGACGAATAGGGCCACCAATGCCCATGTTGTAGCTGGCTGCCGCCATGGCCCAGCTTCCATATTGGTCGTATGCATCCTTCAGATAGTGACAAGCGGCCTGAGTGCTTTTCTCCACATGGTATCGTTCATCTATCTGGTCGTTGGCTTCCAATCCATAGCTCTTGGCTGTCTCTTCCATGAATTGCCAATATCCGCTTGCACCTGCGGGCGACACAACGTTGGTAAGTCCACTCTCTATCAGTGCAAGGTATTTGAAATCGTCAGGAATACCATTGGCCTTAAGAATAGGTTCGATAACAGGAAACCAGCGGGTGGCGCGTTTAACGCAAAGTAGCGTATTGCTGTGCCAATAAGTATTCACCAACAGTTCGCGGTCGAGTTTCTCGCGCACATCCCATTGGTTGAGCGGAACATTTTCACCTGCAAAGTCCATTTTCTCCGGCAACGGCAAGGAGTAAATGCGATAACGCTCACTTATTTGTTCGCTGTAGTGTTTGTTCTCTTCAGCCGTGGGCTTTTGCTTTTGCATAAAGCTGAAAAGTGCCAGCACCACTACGGCTGATGCAATGCCTACCAGCACACTCAGTGCGATTACTTTTTTCGGAATCATTTCTTGATGTATGAGTATTTGCCTTTGCGCAAATTTCTGAAAGAGATGAGGAGCATGGTGAGGAAATAGGCGCAACTTGGGAACAGATAAATGATGATATGCCACTTAAAAAATTTTCCACCTAATCCGTATGGTGCTGCTTCACTAAGAAAAAAACCGATTATGACTTGACAAATGCCAAATACAAACAGGATGACACAAATTTTTGTTGGCGATAGTCCAATATAATTCAAGTTGTGCGTGGTGTGATCACAACCGCCTTGCGTTGGCGAAGCCCCATGTCGCCATCTGTTGAATACTACTACTGCGGTATCGGTAAGGAAAATGGAACACAACGACACCGTGAGAATCAACTCAAGCGCACCAATTGGAATATGATCGTTGAAACAATGTACACTGCCCACCAGAGCTGCTTGATCAACAAACTCTGTTTGGTCACATCGATTCATGAGCAAAATGGATAGCACGCACAGATAACCAAGAAGCATGCTTCCTGAATCTCCCATATATACTTTGGCGGGATTCCAATTCAACATGAGAAAGCCAAGAAGTACCAGGGCCATTCCACAAAACATAACCATACATACCATATTGTGGTGCAATCCTCCGGCTATCATGACCGGAAAGACAGCCACCACCGCAGCGCCATCCATGTTGTCAATCATATTGACGGAATTCATGAATGCAACAACGATCAAAAATGTGGCAGCTTTGTTCAGAATCAATTCAAGTAGTGTATTGCCTTCCGAAATGAAGCTGAAAAAATGAAAATGGTAATGGCTGAACATGAACACCGTTGCCACCAGCAGTTGCCCTATGAACTTTTTAGAAACAGAAATTCTTTTTATATCGTCCCATAGACCGATGCCAAATGCCAGGCTGCCGCACAACAGAAAGACCATCGGATCATTGCAGCCAAGCTGGCCATCAATAAAACATACGCCAATAGAAAAAACGAAGTAGAGGTAAAAGACAATACCACCTACTGTTGGTTTCAATTCGGCACTCCATCGGTTCTTTAAGTCTTGCTGTTTGCTTCTGGTGCCAAGGGCAGGTAGCCAATACTTAAGGCCTGCAGTTAGACCAAAACCTACAAGGATGACTATGAGAAGTCCCATCAAAAGAAGTCTGCATCCAAGTTACCCAATGAACTTCCTTCTAAATCTTTTTTGGACAACACCGGATTCTTTGCTTGCCAATCGATACCCACTAGCGGATCATTCCAAAGCAGGATGCGCTCATACTCTGGTGCATAGTAGTTGCTGCACTTGTATGTGAAAATGGTATTGTCTTCCAGCACAAGAAAGCCATGTGCAAAACCTTCAGGCACGAAGAGCTGCGTCTTGCTCTCTGCATCCAATTTTATTTTGAAGTGTTGTCCGTATGTGGGTTGTGATTTGCGCAAGTCCACCACCACATCCAACACGCTGCCAAGTGATACGCGTATGAGTTTGGCCATGGCTTTGGGCGGTACCTGAAAATGCATGCCTCTCAACACATGCTTGTGGCTCATGCTTTCGTTGTCCTGAACGAAGGTGTAGTTGAGTCCGGTTTCAATTCTAAATCTCGCCTCGCTGAAGGGTTCAAAAAAGAAACCTCTTTCATCCTCGTACACACGGGGATGTATGATTAGTAAATCTTTGAATGTCGTTGTTTCAATTTTCATGGTGTGGAGCAAGTCTCAACCTTGCAGCGTTTACATATGTGATGCAAAACGGTGTGAGTGTTGTCTTTGATGAGAGCTGTTCATTTGTCATTTGCTGCGTGAGAACATTCTGCTGAAAAATCCTTTTTGCTTGACTATGCCTTTTTCATCGTAATAACCAGCGCCACCATAGCCGTATCCATAACCATATCCATAGCCGTAGCTGTAGTTGTACGAGTATTTATTTCGGTCAAGGTCCACCCCATTCAGCACCACCGATAATTGAATTTTGTTCTCGTTAATTAGTTTGTCTGCTACATGCACAAATTGTTTTTTGCTGTAGTCAGCCCGGAAGATGTAAAGTGGATAATCTGCACGTTGAAGTAGCGATACTGCGTCAGTAACGAGACCAGCCGGTGGCGTATCCAACACTATGTAGTCATACCTATTCTTTAGTTCCTCCAAAAGTTCATTCATCTTTTCATTGATGATGAGTTCCGATGGATTGGGCGGAATAGGTCCTGCGGTGATGTAGTGCAGGTTTTCAAGGCTGCTTTTTCTGATGGCTGTATCAAAATTGCCGTGGCCTATAAGTAAGGTACTCATCCCTTCACTGTTCTCCACAGCGAAGCCTTTGTGGATTTTTGGTTTGCGCATATCGAGGTCGCACACTACTACACGCTTGCCGCTGAATGCCATGATGCCGGCAAGGTTTAGCGCTACAAACGTTTTTCCTTCGCCACTGATGGTACTCGTTACAGCTATCACCTTAGGGCCTGTTTTGTTATTCAGAAATTGCAGGTTGGTGCGCACACTGCGGAATGATTCGGCTATGAGCGAGCGCGGATTTTTGTCCACTATCAGCATACTTACCGGTATGTCCTCCTTGTATTTGGGAACTATGCCCAATGTGTTGATACTTGCATTACTCAACTTCACTACTTCGTTGAGTGTGGTGATGTTGTTGTGCAGTAGATAGCGCAACGCGATGATGAGAAATCCAATAAGCAAACCTGACAGAATGAAGGTGAGCAATACCATATTTCTGCGTGGCGACACAGGAATGCTTGGTGTACGAGCTTCTTCCAGTATCTGGTTGTTACTTACAAAACCTTCTTTGGATATTTTGTACTCTATACTCTTCTCCAGCAGCAGTGTGTAATACTTCTCGTTGATGGTGAACAGGCGTTGCAGTCTGGCATACTCCAACTCTTTTTGCGGAATGTTGTAGTAAGTACCTTCAGTGCTATTCATCTTTTCACTAAGGCCATCTTTCCGGTCGCTCAATTGGTCGCGCAACGCGCTTATGGTTTGCAATATCAAATCTTTCTGAATGCCAATCTGATACTCCAGAGACTTGATGCGATCGTTGTCTTTGGTTACTGTATAGAGTGCTTCTTCTCGGTCCACAATCAGCTCATGCAACTTGTCCAACATCTTGCTGAGCGAGGTTTCATACTTGCTGCCAGCCACCAATGGTATCAGGTTGTAAATCTCTACATCATTGCTGCTTTTGCGCGTCAGTTTTTCTACTTCGTTCAGCAGGCGCTCTTCTATTTCTATCTGTATGATGTCGTGTTCAAACTCGCTTATCCGGTTCAGATACACTTCGCTTACACTTTCTAAGTTGTTGATTTTGTTTTCCTGCTTGTATCGGTTCAGTTGAATTTCACTTTGCTTCAGCCTGTTGTACACCGTGTCTATCTGCTCATCTAAGAAGTCGAGCACGTTGTCATCACTCTTTCTTCTTTTTTCTAAATCAAAAAGCAAAAATTCGTTGCTGTGAACTTTTACAAAATCGCGCGCTATGTATGGATTGTTATCGTTAAAGCTGACTTCGAGTGTTTTGGCAGTGTTGTTCAATATGCGCACATTCAGTTGGTCGAAGAAGCGATTGGTTATGGTGGTGATGTTGTTGATCACAAAATACAGTTCGTAGTCATCATCATTTTTCTTCAACTGTTCCCAGTCCGATATTGAAACTATAATCTTGAAGTCAGCGGTAACTATTTCTTGACCTATAGGCTGGTTATTCAATTGCTGGCCATCATATTGGATGCTGACAGAGCCTGGTCCGCTGAAGGCAATGTTGATTGGCTTGTCCTGCCATTGCGGATTGGTTAATTCAATCAGATCAATTTTGTAAGGCGAAGAGAGATAATGTTCAGTAGTCAGTATTTGTCCTTTGGCGAAATAGCTCACTTTTAAAGGCAGCTGCTTCACAGTGCGAAGTATCAAAAGTTTGGATCGGAGCAATTCGACTTTAGCTTCCGGCTTGCTGCCTTCTTCGCTGCTTTCAACCTTCAGAATTTTTGTGGCGTTGTCATCTTCGGCCAATTGCACCACACTGCGCGCTTCATATTTGGGTGGCGTATAGCGCAAATACAAAAATGCTATCGTGCCGGCCAAAGCCAGACAAATAATAACCCACAACAAAGATTTGCGAAGTATGTATATGAATAGCCCGAGATCGAACTCGTTGCTGAAATTGGTAAGGCGATCTTTATAGTCCTTGAGGTTTTGTATTTCGCCTTGTTCCATCATGGGCACTTAGAGTTGAGATAATGGCATAGCAGAAGATTAGAACAATCGGGCAACAATTCCATAAGTAATTACCAAGCTGGAAATAACTGAGGTGAATGGCTGAACATCTTGCAATAATTCCCTGCCTATTTGTGGTGTAGGTGTGATATAGATGATGTCTCCCGCCTGCACGCTCATGTTCGCATATTTTATTCCATCAATGGTGGAGAGGTCAATGAGATATACTTGTTGTTCTGTGGCCACTTTCCGTATCAGTTTTATTTGAGAAACATCAGCCATGTCCTGACCACCACCGGCCAGTGCAATGGCTTCTATTATGTTGATGTTGTTATTATCCAATGGCACCACTTCGCCCTTGGCACCGCTGCCGGTAAATACAATGCATCGTCTGTTCAGCACACGCACAATAGCATAAGGATTTCTAAACTGAAAGGCATAAAGTTCCTCCAACAAATCCTGTAATTCCTTCACGGTATATCCCACCACGTATTTGCGACCAATAACGGGAAACTCGACATAACCCTCAGCATCCACGGTGAATGTGAAATCGCGTGAGCCTCCATACTTCGGTGTTTCCAGATCGCTGGTAGTAAACTGAAGCATCAATGCACCATCGTTAGTGTAAAGGTCGAAGGCCATCACATCAGATGCTGCGATACGGTATTCAATGCTGGTGCTGTCCAACACTGGCTGGTCAAATACATACTCCTTGTCGGTACGAAACATAAAATCTCTGTTGATGGTGCATGAACTGATGAGCAGTGACCCCACGGCCAGCACACAAAGCAATCGGTTGAGCATATTGGTTGGCTTAATCTGATGTATGACGGCCAAATGTAAGCAAGGTGGAGTACCAGCGCGGTGAGTGCATCTTTGTCACATTCTACTATGGAAGTATGAAAAAGACTCTTGTACTTGGTGCTTCGTTGAATCCCTCGCGATATAGCCACCTTGCAGTGCAAAGCCTGCAAGCCGCAGGTGTGCCAGTTGTGGCGATTGGCTTGCGCAATGGAAGTATCGGCCAGACGCACATTGTTACCGGTAAGCCTTCATTGCAAGACATTCACACCATCACACTATATATGAATGCAAACAATCAAAAGATGTGGTATGAATACATCTTTTCGCTAAACCCGAAGCGCATCATATTCAACCCCGGTGCTGAAAATGATGAACTGCAGAGCTTGGCAATGGCCAGAGGTATTGAAGCCACTGTAGGATGCACGTTGGTAATGCTGCGCACAGGTCAGTTTTGATACTTGCCTTTATTCGCAATTTTATTCTGCTTGAAGAAATACAAAACATACCTGCGAACGGTGAGCGAGCAAGATGTGGACCTGATGATGAAGTGGGAAAACAACCCCGAATTCTGGCCCCACAGCGCAAGTGCAGGCCCATTCACCCGCACCGAAGTTTTAGACTTTATTCGCGAGTGTACTGATTTGTACAGACACCTTCAGTGCCGCTATATCATTGCTACTGATACTGATGGTGATGTGGGTGCATTGGATATTTTTGAATATGATGAAGCAAATAAAACCGCAGGTATGGGCATTATGATAGCTGAACCTGCCAACCGAAGGAAGGGCCTGGCGCGAGATGCAGTGCTACAATTCCTTGCGCTTGATGAGACACAAAGGAGCCTTAGGTTAGTGTGGTGTCTGGTAGATATATCCAACCTGCCAAGTCAGGCACTCTTCACACATTGTGGATTCGCCATCAGTGGTACCAAATTGTACAAAGGGAAAGAGGCACTCAGATATACACGCTACGTGAAATGATGCAAAGGAGCAAATGGAAATGGCTGTTGCTGATAGCTGCCCTGCTGACTGGCATGGCAGGGCTTTATGCTTACCACTTGGTGTATGCGTCTAATACACTTTTTACGAGTGCCAACTCAATGCTTATTTACGTTCATACCTCTGCCGATGTGGAGCAGTGGATACATGGTGACGGACAGTTTGTGGTAAAAAATGAACAGACTTTTCTCAGGGCGGCCAAACTGAAAAATATGCAAAGCATAAAGCCCGGCCGATACAGAATAAAGCAGGGCATGTGCAACAATGAGATGATAAACATGCTGCGTATTGGCGCACAAGAGCCTGTGCGAATTCGTATTGATGATGCCACTACCATGTACCAACTGGCTGCACGTCTTGGCAAATACCTGAAAAGTGACAGTATGGCTTTTATCCGGGTATTTGCAGATGAACTGGTATGCGAGCAATACGGATTCAATGCAAATACGATTGGTTCTCTTGTTATGCCTGATACTTATGATTTTTTCTGGACTACTACACCTCAGGAATTTTTAGAAAAAATGCTTGACCTACACAACAACTACTGGACAGAGGAAAACAAAAACAAAGCAACAAGAGTTGGGCTGAGTGTGGCCGAGGTGCACACAATGGCTTCCATCGTAAAGGCTGAGTGTGTAAAGAAGGATGAGGCCCCCGCCATTGCAGGCCTCTATCTGAACAGGCTGCGGATAGGCATGCCGTTGCAGGCCGATCCTACTTCAGTATTTGCCGCAGGCTTGCGCAATGTGAGTCGTGTGAGTGAAAAAATGACTTCCGTGGTGTCGCCATACAACACATACAAAAACAAAGGCCTGCCGCCTGGGCCCATCAATTTTCCGGAAACGGTGTACATAGATGCCGTATTGAATGCTGATGTGCACACCTATATATATATGTGCGCGCAACCCGGTGCCACGGGTTACCACAACTTCACTGCTGACTATAGTCAGCATCTGAAGAACAGACGTGCCTATACCTCATGGCTCAATCAAAAAAATATCAGGTAAAATGCTGTACGAAGTGTGATGGATGTATCATTCTTCGGTCTCCAGCCAGTAATGGATTTTGTGCTGGAGCACTTCAGGCTTCATTGGTTTTTCTATCATATCGTCCATTCCGGCCTGAATGCATGGCTCTTTGTCGCGGCTTTCATCTTCTGTTAATCCTATTATCACCGGCATTGCATTGCGACCTACTAATTTCTTTAATTGGCGTGTAGTCTCCATGCCATCCATTTCCTTCATGCGCACATCCATTATGATGAGGTCGTATTCATCCCGCTTTGATTTTTCCAAAACCTCGCGACCAGTGCTCACCACGTCATAAGTATGACCGAGCAGTTGCAGAGTTCGTTCAGTTACTGCTTTGGTCAATTCATTGTCGTGTGCTATCAGAATTTTGAGAGGGCTTTTCTGCTCCATTACCTCCTGGTTGCCATAGCTTATGCGCTCCTTGGCCCGTATCACAGGGCTAACACTCATTACTTCTATTATTGTATCAAGCAGTCTGGATTGTTTTACCGGCTTGTTCAGGTAAGCGTTGTACAGGTTGTCTTTGTCCTGCATCAGATGTTCGCCAACTGATGAAAGTACAATGACTGGCAATTCATTGTGATTGTATTGTGCCCTTATTTTTTGTGCAAGTGCCTTGCCGTCCATCTCAGGCATCTGCATATCCATGATGATGAAGTCGAACTTGTGCAGATTGCTCATGATTTCAGTTACCAATTCCGGGCTGTTGAATGGTGTGGCTTGCATGCCCCATGCACTCAGTTGCTTCACCAATATTTTCAAGTTGGTCTTGTTGTCGTCCACTATTAATACGCGCATACCGTTGAGCGATTCTATTTTGGCTTGTTGCGCTGCACCTGAGGTCTCGGCCACCATGGTGAAGGTGAAGGTGGATCCATGACCGGGTTTGCTATCAACCCAGATGCGGCCGCCCATCTCCTGCACTAAATTTTTTGAAATGGCAAGACCAAGTCCCGATCCTCCATACTTTTTACTTATAGATGAGTCAACCTGATAAAATGACTGAAATAGATTTTGTGCATGCTCCTGATCAATACCAATTCCGGTGTCGCGCACTGAAAATTTTATTTGAACAAAATCTGCTTCACGGTTTATCAGCTCCGTTTTTATGACCACTTCGCCATTGTCGGTGAATTTGATGGCATTGTTCACCAGATTGAGCAGCACCTGCCTGAGCCAGCGCTCATCCTGCACTATTTCAATTGGCACATCTGCATCCATGTCGCTCATTAGTTCCAGTTTCTTTGCATTGCTCAATGGTTTCATCAGGTCTATCACTTGATCAATGCAATCAGAAATATTAAAGCGCTCTTTGTGTAGTTCGTGTTTGCCTGATTGCAGCTTTGAGTAATCAAGTACATCGTTTACTATGTCTAAAAGATTTTTTGCAGAGCTATGCACGTTGCGCACATAGCTGCGTTGCTCTTCATCCAGCTTGGTGCGTGCAAGCAGTTCTGTCATGCCAAGCACTCCATTCAGCGGAGTGCGTATTTCATGGCTCATGTTCGATAGAAATTCAGTTTTTGCGTTGTCTGCTTTCAGCAATTTTGCTTCCAATTCTTCCACCTCGGAGTAGGCATTAGACACATACTTCTTTAGTGGATTCAACACATGCACTGTGGCCACCACAAGCAATATCAACGCTATGGCTATCAATATCCAGAAGGCCACTTTTACTTCTGTGTACACCTGTTCGGTTTCCAGCAAGTATTTACCTGTTATGTTGTCTATCTTGTTTACATACAGACTTATGCTTTGGTTGAATTTGGACAGCTTGTCTGCATTGAAGTCTTTCGGAGAGGTATAGAACTGCTGCAACAAGTCGGTGCATAGCACGAAGGCTGGAGAAACATCTTGCCACATCGCTTGCACGGCATTGCTGTTTTCAGCCTGTATTTCATACAGCTCTCCACCGTTCAGCAGTGCCTTTTGCGAATTAGTCCATCGCTCAATGAGCACATTCAGGTCGCGCAACTGTACTGTGAGGTCTGCATCCGTTTGCGATGCCTGACATAATTTTTCAAAATCGCGACTCAGTTCTATGGCTATTGCCTTTTGTCTTGAGGTCAAAGAGATTTTGATGGTGAAAGCCGACTGTTGCTTGACTGTATAATAGAGTACCGCACTTGAGCACAGCACTACTGTGGCCATAGCCAAAAAGATGATGTGGAGTCGTCTGCGGAGTTTGGTTTGAGCCGGCATCTTTTGAATTTGCGGAAACAGGTTGTTTTCCGGTTGAGAATACAAAAGTACAGGCTGTGGCACACAAGCCTTCTATCTATTTAAAGAGGCTCTTCATATTGGAATGAATGAGAAGGCAGTCTTGCGGCACTCAAGCAGCGTCCTTCAGCGAGTGCATTGGCGGAGTGTTCCATTTGTAGAGTATGGCTTTAAGGTGGCTCATGTCAAATGGTTTTGATAAAAAATCATTCATGCCGGCCTCTGTACAAAGCCTGCGATCCTCAGCATAAGAATTGGCACTTATGGCAACTATGATAGGTTGATACCCCTGGCGTGCTCTGAGTTGATGTGTTGCTTCCAATCCGTCCATCACCGGCATTTGCATGTCCATAAATATGATGTCGTAATTGTTCGCGGCACATTTTTCTAGTACTTCAGCGCCATTCTCTGCAAAGTCTGTTTCCACCTTCAGGTTTTGAAGCATGAAGTGGAATACCTGCTTATTGATGTCATTGTCTTCAGCTACCAGCACTTTCAAGCGGCTTATATCTTTTTCAATTAGTTCGTCCATGGCCAAGGCGTCTTTGCCCTCACCTTCATGTGCGAGTTCACATTTTAGTGTAAAACTGAATTCGGTTCCTAAACCTTCGCGGCTTTTCACGCTGATAGTGCCCTGCATCAGTTCCACCAATTGTTTGCTTATAACAAGACCCAGTCCGGTGCCACCATATTTTCTGCTGGTGGAAGAGTCCACTTGTGTAAATGTTTGAAAGAGTTCAGGCAGCTTGGCTTCTGGTATTCCAATGCCGCTATCCTTCACTGTGAATTTGAGCATCACCTCGCGTTTGTTAATGCCAACGTTTTCGCATTTCACTTTCACACTTCCCTTAGCAGTAAATTTTATGGCATTGCCCATCAGATTGAGCAGCACCTGCTTCAGACGATGTCCATCCATCCACAGTTGATCAGGCACATCTTGATCGGTTTCCACTTGCAACTTCACACCCTTGCTTTCAGCGTGCGGTTTCAACAGGTCAGTTACATCACCAACCATGTCGCGAACCGAGCTGTTGTGTGCATCCAACTGCATCTTGCCACTTTCCATTTTAGAAAATTCCAGTATGTCATTAATGAGCATGAGCAGACTGTCTCCACTTCTTTTTATCGTTTCCACATATTCCATTTGCTCATAGCTCAGGTCTTCACGCTGTAGCAGACTTGCGGTTGCAATAACACCATTAAGCGGTGTGCGTATCTCATGGCTCATTACTGCCAGAAATTGCGCTTTCGATTTTGCAGCGGTCTGGGCTTTTTCTTTTTCCTCTACTATCTGTTCCTCATACTTTTTTAATTCTGTTGTGTCTTGCACCCTATATATCATCATACGGGAGCGACCATGTTTGAGCAGCGAAATGCTGATGCGTGCATGGAATGGTTCCAGATTTTTGCGTAGTAACATGGTTCGCTGTACCCAAAATTTTTCGGCATCTAAGGCTTTCAATCCTTCATCGAGTTCTGCTTCATTCAAATCGTGCTTGCGCAATATTTTGAAATCCTTGTCCACCATCTCATCGCGGCTGTATCCGAACATCTCAAGCGCTCGGTCGTTCATATCGAGTATGTTGCCATAAATATCAACAAGGAATATTGAATTTTCAGTTTTCGAAACCATGTCGCGCATCAGCTTTTCCTTCATCTTCATTTCTTTCACAAAACGGCATTTGAGTCGTGCAACTGTGTAGCTGATAACACACAGTACCAGCACAAGGCAGGCATAGAGCGCTTGTTCAAAATGTTGTAAGGTGGCAGCACGTGCAATTCCGATTATGCAAAGTGCAGCCGTTAATGCATAGTACCAAAAGGTATGCTTTTCCGTACGGAATGAAAATCCACACACTTGTGTGATAATGAAGAATGACATGATATGAAACACTTCAAAATCATTCATCACCAAACTGACCATGGCCTGAATGGTGTGGAGATAAAGCAATGAGTAAACGAACTTCACATACCACTTTGCATTTACACCCGGCATATAGCTGAATGCATATAACGCAAGTGAAATGATAAGAACCAAAATTCTGTCCCACAGTAGCTCGTGTGCTGATGGCAATACCCTGATGAAGATTATTCCGAACAACAAAGAACCGGCTATAGCGGTGAGCGCAAGTAGCCGATGGAAGCGAAGGCTTTGGCCGGAATCTGTTCGCGATAAAGTGCCGTACATAGATTTTTCAGTAATGCGAAGATGCCTTACAACGAATATTTGCATCACAGAGTTTCAAATCTTCAATATGCGATTACATAGAATCTTTCTCCATTTTACACTTATATATATATGTGCACCATTTGATGCATGCGCACAGAAGGAAGAACCCTGTTCCCCATGCAGAACAAATGCCGTCATTGGAATTGGTGCAGTGAGTGCAGTTGGTTCATACTACATGCTCGATCAACTTTGGTACAGTCAATATGCTCGCTCATCATTTCATACATTCAACGACAACAATGAGTGGTTGCAGATGGACAAAGCAGGCCACATCATGACTTGCTACACCATAGGCCGATACAGTTCTGAAATTTTGCAATGGACAGGAATGAACAAAACAAGAAGCATTTGGACAGGAGGAAGCATAGGATTTATTTACATGACCGGCATAGAAATTCTTGATGGAAGAAGTAAACAATGGGGTTTCTCGTGGGGTGATATGATTGCAAATGCAACAGGTAGTTTTTGCTACATCGCACAAGAAAAAATTTGGAATGATCAACGCATCGTGTTTAAATTTTCATACACACCATCATCATTTGCAGATCAATATCCTGATCAATTTGGTCAACATTTTCAACAACGCATTTTGAAAGACTACAATGCGCAAACATATTGGGCATCGATCAACGTATCGAGCTTTCTGGCTTCTGACGCGGTTTTCCCGAAGTGGTTGAATGTTGCAGCAGGATATGGTGCAACAAAAATGATGAATGCAAAAACAAACATTTACAATGTTGATAATTCAAAACAGCAACGTGAATTCTATTTATCATTTGATGCAGATTTGACTCGTGTCGGATGGGAAAAGAAATGGATGAAGAGAACAGCGAAAATTTTCAACTTCATCAAACTACCATCACCAACACTTGAAGCGAATGGAAGCGGAAGAGTAAAAATGCACTGGTTGTTTTTTTGAAGAGAAAAAAGATAGAGAGCAAAAAACAAACAGAACCAAAAAAGAAAAAGTCTCGTTAAGAGCAGACAATAAAAAAAATGGGTGTATTGAAAGTGATAGAAATCATGAGTTCCTCAACTAAGAGTTGGGAGGACGCTACATCCAATGCCGTAGCTGAAGCCTCGAAGTCATTAAGCGGGCTGGCATCAGTATATGTGCAAGACCAAAGCGCCACCGTTGTGAATGGTAAAGTGGCTGAATTTCGCGCTACGGTCAAACTCACCTTCCATATTGCAAATAAATCAACCGTTACAAAAATGAAGACAAAGTCAAAATCAAATGCCGCCCCTAAAGGCGTGAAGAAAGCTGCTAAAAAAGCTGCTCCTAAAAAGAAAGCTGCTCCTAAAAAGAAAGCTGCTGCTAAAAAAGCTGCTCCTAAAAAGAAAGCCGCTCCTAAGAAGAAAGCCGCCAAAAAAGCTGCTAAGAAGAAATAATATTTCTTCAGACTTCAAGAATCTTAAAAGCCCTTCGGATTTATTCGAAGGGCTTTTTGTTGTTGCCCATTTTTATTTTTCAGAACTGGTGCTGATTGTAAATCTCAATTAGAATCGGAAGATGATCACTGTAGCCACCCTTGTAGTCTTCTCCAACATATGTTCTGCTGGGACGCTTGCCTTCTTTAGAATCAAACATTAGAAAATCACTTTTAAAATACCTGGCGGTTGATGCTGATGCGTACAAATTATTTTTTCCCTCGTGCAATGCTTTGCTGGCCATGAACTGATCAAGCGGACTCCATGCGCCTTTGTAGAAATAAGATCCCTCACCTCGTTGTTGTTCATCAAACATGTAGTTGTACAGCATATTGCTTTTCTCAACTCCTGCATTCAGTGTTTGTGCTATGCTTTTGTCATTTGGAAAATCGTTGAAGTCACCCATCACCAATATGTTGGCGTTCTTGTCTATCTCCAGCAATTTGTTTATCTGCATGTGGAGCACGTTGGCTACTGCTACACGCAGGTGCTCCGATTCTGCCTGACCACCACCGCGACTTGGCCAGTGATTCAGAAACAAGTGAAGTGGTGTGCCATTGTGTATTGCCTTTACATAAAGCAAATCGCGTGTGCGGGTGTCTGTACTATCAGGCAGATTGATGGTGGTGTAGTTGTAAAATTCAATCTTGATGATTGCTGAATCATACAGCATGGCCACATCGATACCTCGCTCATCTGGACTATCACGATGAATGATGCCGTAACGATTGCCTGCCAAGCCAGTGTGGCCAACTAAGTCCTCCAATACTTTTTTGTTTTCTACTTCGCACAAACCAACAATGTGCGGCAACCCATACGAAATGGAGTCAAGTACTTCGGCTATGCTCGCTAATTTTTTTTGATACCGCTCTTCAGTCCATTTCAGTTTGCCATTGGGTGTGAAGTCTTCATCTTCGGTCCAGCGATCGTCTGCCGTGTCAAACAAATTTTCCACGTTGTAGAAAACTACATCGAAGGCACTTACTCTTTTGTTGAATCCTTTGGGAAGCGATTTATCCGTATCACCTACATGCTCGCACGAAGCACTGAGCATAATCACAACATAGGCTGTTCCAAGTAAAAACTGATTGACTGCGTTCATTTTTTTCATGCCCGCAAGATGTGCAAAGGGCTGATAGCATCTTGTTTGGTTCATGAGACAACTGGAATATTTGTGAGAAACAGCGAAACCAATTGGTGACTGACTCCGTTTCAAAACACAGTCAATAAAAAAGGCAAATACATGAAAAACAAATACATCACACTAATGTTGGCAGCCTGCACTGTGTGCTCAGGCTCTATGCAAGCGCAAGAGATTGAAAAGACGCTGCACCTCAACCACATGATGAAGGTGAGCGATGAAGACCAAAGCACCTACAGACTGGAGCTGCGCAAAATTGCCGGGGAGACCTATAGTGGTATTGTGTATGACTTCATGAATACCATAAAAGCTGAAGGTACTTATGTACTGATTGGCAACAAATACATGGAGGATGGCCACTTCACTTACTACTATCAAGATGGGCAGATAGAAAGTGAAGGCGAGTATGACAGAGGTGTAAAAGTGGGCACATGGAAACGCTACGACAATTATGGTAAGCGCAAAACTGACAAATACTATCCGGCTGAAAGTGCTGATAAGATTCGTGAAATGATGATGATGGAAAAAGAAGAATAGCTTACCCCGGAAGTGTGGCTCTGCTAATTTTGGCGCAGGGCTATGTTCAGTAAAAACATTTACATATATATGTATGCAGGAGCGTTGTCATTGGCAACGCTTTTTTTATTTCAAGGCTGCGCAACGCACAACAGAAGCTATGACAATGTGTTCTGCTACAACGAGAGCAATGGTATCACCTCACTCGATCCAGCATTCAGCCGCGACCTGGAAGTGATGTGGGCTACCAATCAACTTTTTGATGGATTGGTGGAACTTGACAGTGCAATGAATCCCATACCATGCATTGCCAAGAGCTGGCGTATTTCTGAAAATGGCTTGCATTATCAATTCATAATTCGTCAAAATGTGCTCTTTCACCCCAGTCCTCTATTTGCTGATAGTGCAGGCAGGCAGGTTGT